>CAWVZQ010000122.1:0-7702 GCA_963934405.1 uncultured Opitutales bacterium
CCGTGATAATTTGATACCAGAATGACGGATTTGCCCATGCGGGCACCTTGGACGGCTGCGGTCACTCCTCCTGATCCATCACCGTAGACAACAATCTCGGCAGTCATCGGAGCAGCAGCAGCGATTTTCGACATTATGAGCATAGAAGCAGTAAGATTGAAAAGCGTTTTCAAGTAATTCATAATATCATTCTAAATGTATTCGAAGGAAACAAGACTGCCGATGCAGTTCACTCAATACGCCTTCTCCATGGAGTTAGTCCAAGGGGAGAAACTCAATAGTGGTGAACTTGCGCACGGCTCCGACCCTGAAGGTGAGCTTGCCATTGGCAACAATGGATTCCTTGCTCTCTTGGATTGAAACTTTTTCGTCCGCCCCGGTGGTACGGTTGATATCTTTGGTTACAACTCTAGCCTTGTACTTAGCTCCATTCTTGAAGCCTTCTCCCCGAAAGTCGGTTTTGGAGAATTCATTATTGTAGTACTGACCATCTTTGATGACGGAGGGAATGGAAACTTCGACGAAGCCAGTCCCGGCGCCTCCGCTTAGGTAGAGCAGGACGGTGAAAGACTTCTTGGTGCGGTTGTAGGAAGATACCTTGTACTGCTCGTTTCCACTGACCCCATTCCCGAAGGTGGTGACGTCGTTTCCTCGTTCACCGGCAATCGCATGGCGAATCACCTCGTCCGAGCCGCCGGCAATTTGTGCATACCAACGCCAAACATAGTAGTGCAAATGATTTGGATCTCCTGGATTTAGGTAATTTTTCTCCGTGAATCGATGACCGCCCTTGCCCACCTCCACCGGTTGAAAAGTGGTGTCCGAGCCGCCGCGCAAACTCAGTTTACGGGTCACGATGTCGGGACCGCCATCGTTGGATGGGACGACCCACTCGGGTTTCAATTTCTTGATTCTCCCATTGTAGTCAACTCGCTTGACCAAACCCATCGACCAACTGCTGGAATTATCGCACCATGGCATGTTTATCGTGTTCAGCCCACGCTCAAGCATCTTTCCGAAAATCGTCACGGTCTTGTCAATTGCATCCCGCTCATCACGAACACCATCCGCATTAACATCGTGATTGTTACGGGAGCCATCCCAGACGATCCACGACTCCGACGAAAGTATCTTCTTGGATCGGTAATTGGCTACATCCAGTTTTCCGCGAACCAGATCGTACTGGCTCCATACGTTGGGAATGAGACGACCATCCATCATGCCATAACCGTTAAAATGATCTGAGACGTTCAAGTTCAAAGCATCCACCTCGGACATCAATTGTTTGTTCGCGATGAGGTGATTGTAATAGTCGTCCACTGCAATTGCTCCCTTTCCCTCAAGGCCTTTCAATACGCCACAAGTTTCACAGGGAGAAGTGCCTGAAGTAGAGATGACGACCGTTTTTTTCGGTTTGGCGTCGTAAACTTCGCGAATGGCTTGCGCGCCTCGCAGAAAGATTTCCGACATCACGAAATCAATGTCGGCTTCGTTGATCATTCCCTGAAGATTGACCTCATGATACAATTGATAAGCCCCTACCCGACCCTTGAAATGCTTGGCAAGGCGGATTGCGAACTCAGCGTACTTTCCCGCCTTCGGCCGCCACGCTCCGGCTTTTCCGGATCCCGAAGCCCAAGCAGGGCAATGCCAAGTAACTAGCTCGACCTTGACGCCACGCTCGACGCATAAGTTTACCGCATGGTCAATCGCCTTGAGATATCCAGACATGTTCTTTTTGTAATCGGTGTGCTTTTCGGTTGGTTCAGTAGCATTCCAATTTACCCAGAACTGGGCATAACTGCTATGCTCGGAAATCAAGGGGCGATTCGCGTCGTATTCATCGCATCCTTTTAACCCGAAAGGCTGCCAGCGCACCCCAACATGCATGTGATCGGTCGTCCAGTCGTAGTCTTTACCAACAACTGCTTCCTCACCCTGAGCGAAGAGGGCGAGAAATGATAAAAAGAAAAAGGAAAAGAGTGTAGAAAGGTGCATATAAAATGGTTAGGCGGATAACTGAATATTTAATGGATAGTCAGAAAAACCAACGAAGGGATACGGGTATGAAAACAAGACTCAAATCCCAAAAGACGACTACCCCAGATGATGACTTCTATTTTCCTTCCGAAGCCCATTGCTTGTAGAGTTCGCTGTTCTTACGATAATTCTCACGGGAAGCGGGGTTACGGGTTGATTTCATCTGATCCTCGGTTTCGAGAAGGTAGACCTCAGGGGTCTCGAGGCCCGGATCGCCGGTCTCCTTGATCCAAGTGTCGAGCCGTACGCGATGCTGCTTGAGGACCTTGCCCCAGCTAGGATCGTGGGCCAAGTTTTTCACCTGCCACTTGTCCTCGCCGTAAAGGTAGAGTTCTTCCGCCGGCCGCATCGGGGAAAAAAGAAGTTTCTTGGCCAGTAGTCCCAGTTTGTCGCCAGCATCCAGTGCTCGTAACCGCTTAACGATAACTTTGCTGTCCTTGTAGTTGCTGGGCATGAGGTGAGGACGCTGCGGATAAAAATTCTTGATGTAGAGGTATTGGTCGGTGCGGACGGAACGGATACGGTCCACCGCTTCACCGCAGCGGTCGCGAGCAGCAAAGACAGCATTCTTAGGCTTGTAATCCGGAGACAGAACATCATCCCCTTCCATTTTCTCAGGGATCGAGATGCCCGCGACTGCAAGGGATATGGCGGCAACGTCGATATGCTCGACGAGATCGTTTCTCTTTTTACCCTTGGAAATACCGGGACCCCGCAGGATGAGGGGAATATGAGTACCCTCATCGTAGAGGAATTGCTTGCCGCGGGCATGGCTTATGCCGTGGTCGGTAAAGAAGACGACTAGGGTGCCTTCAAGGATGCCTTCCTGTTTCAAACGCTTCATCACCTGCCCCACGTGCCAGTCGGTAATCTTAACTGTATCGAGATAGGCGGCCCAGTCTTTGAGCATGATCGGATCTCTCGGATAATAGGGTGGCAGAGTGACCTTTTGGGGATTAGTTGGGTGCCCGAAACCACCTTGCTTGTTTATGCGGTCAGCAAGGGCCTGATAATTTTGTTCGGAAGCTCCACGCAATTTGCCGCCATGTAACTGAACCTGCATGAAGAAGGGTTGTCCCTTTTTTCTGCCCGCCCAATCGTGACTGTCGTAGATTTCGGTGTCCCAGTCAAAGTTGTAGTCCGCCTTGCCGCGCCTGGGCTTGGTGGTTGGCAGACTGCGATAATCATGTGTAGGCAGGCCGCTTCCCATGCAGGTGAAATAACCTGCAGATTGAAAGAGTTCGGGGATGGGACAAACTCCACCGGGCAACTGGATGCGATGCTTCCCTCGCCCACTCCGATGGTGGTGGGAACCAATCGAGTTCTGGTACATGCCGGTAATCATGGCCGAGCGAAAGGTCGAGCAAACCGGCGAAGTGGCGTAGGCTCGCGTGAAAAGCAGGCCGTCCAACGCCAACTGGTCAACGGCCGGCGTCCGAATGGTTTTTTCGCCATAACAGGAGAAATTGGCCGACATATCGTCGACCACAAACCACAGAACGTTGGGCCGGTCAGCAGCGTGGATGACAGCACCCATAATCAAAAGAATCACTACAAAAGATTGAAGTAAAGTCTGCATGAAAAAGTATCTTCTTATCACGCTCATTTCATTGTAGCGAGATAAGCCACCAAGTCACGCACTTGCCTAGGACCAAGAAAAGAGCGGACATCGGGCATGGTCCCAATGGGTTTCGATTCCGATTTCACATCGGACCGAGCAATCGCCTGTATCGATCCATCTGGTAATTTCACGGTGATGGCTTGACCGTCCCGACTGATCAAGTTGCCAGCTATCGTCTGGCCATCTTTAAGTCGTAGGGTAATGATTGCGTAACCCGAAACAAGATCAGCCTGCGGATCCACGATTGATCTCAACAAGTATTCACGGGAATGACGCGTGGCAATCCCCTCGAGGCTGGGGCCCACTTGTTTGTCGGTCTGCTTGAGGGCATGACATTTTGCGCATGCCGCTTGGGCGTGACCCTGAAAAAGCCGGCGTCCCTTTTCCACGTTCCCGCCGATTAGCGACATGCTATAGGTGGCCATGACTCCTTTTTGAGCGGTCTTGGCCTGATGCTCATCCAGCTTCGCCTCCAACGCCTTATCCTCTTTCGAAAGAGCCTTGGCGACCTCAAACACTTCCAACTGGACCGGTGGGGCAATGCTTCCGGCAAAGAGTTCATCGGCAAGGCGGGTGACAATTGCATTCCGCGTAGGCAGGCGATGAACCATTTTTATCGCCTGCTGCAACTCGGAAGAGTCACTGGATTTCTTGAGAGCGCCCATAACGTATGTCGCAACTTCCGCCCTGCCCCGCTTGGCGCCGATTAATTCCTGAGACGCGGCAACGCGTAGCTCCACTGACTTAGACGCAAGAGCTTGGACTCCTACCGAAGAGAAAATATCGATTTTCCATTTTCGTAGCCAACGCAACCATTCGATACGAACCGAGCTGCGTTGCTTCTCATCCGAGACGTAACCGACCACCCGATCGAGTTGTTCCGGGCTGGGCTCGATCTTTCGGAGCAAAGCGATGACGCGGCGGGAAACCTTGTCGTTGGAGTCATTCGCCAAGGACCAGACCTCGGGGCCAACCACTTCGCCAAGGATATCCGGATCTCCCTGAGGAACGGGAAAATGGCGACCATCCATGGGATCCAAGGTCGAGGCATCGGGCCAAGACTCCAAGGAATAGAGGGCTTCGACGCGCAAGGTGGGATCCAACTTAGGTGTGGCCAGAAAAGCGATCAAGCGGCGGGCTGCCTCGATTGTCCCCAAGCGGCGGTTGGCAGCTATGGCCCGAAAGTTTACAGGAGCGGGGCGAGAAGGGTGAAGACAATTCGCCAAAGCGCTCAAGAGGTTCGGGTGGTCGCTGAAAGTTTCTGCAGACGATTCGTCGTATATGGCCCGTGCCGTATCACTCATGACTTGGGGAGAAGGATCCTCGAGGAAAGCCGTCAACTCCTCGAATGCCCCTTGCCGACGCAACGCCACCACGGCCGCGATACGGAGGGCCTCGGAGGTATGCTTGGACAATCCCTTGAGTTCAATTGGCGTAACGGCTCCGGCCAAGCCGCATACACCGGCATGCCGTAGTACGGTGTCCTTGTTGCCGGCGCCGACGATCAGATTGCTGAGAGGCTCCAAGGCGCCCTTACTCTTGAGCTTCCCACAAGCAATGCCCGCCATAGAGCGCACGCGAGCAGAGGGGTCCCGCAGCAAACCAGGCACCAGATTATCCGGATCAAAGCCCAAATCACCGGCCCACCGGACAGTCTGGGCTCGGATCTCAGCATCCTTGTCTTGGCAAAGCAGCTTAAGCAAATCGCGATCCCTCGCTTTTAATTGTCCCAACCCCCATAAGGCATGGAGGCGCGGAAGAAGGTCAGACCTGGCATCGATCGCCTTGGACCGCAGTGCCTTTTCTTCCTTACGATTAGCCAATTCAAACTGTGACTCAAGCCTGATACGGCGATCTGCATGTCCGAGTAAAGAGAGCAATTGATCGACCTTGTAAGAAGAAAAACCTTTGGCCAAAAATCCCTTCACTTCCACCATCTCGGTCGTTTCCTTCTTGCCCTGCAAGGCCCAGAGTTGGCTCCGGTTACCCCGAGGTTTCCAGAGGGTGAAGAAAAGGCGACCATCGGGGCCGAAGGTGGAGGTCAAGACCTGCCAGCCAAGGCCCTGAATGGGAACGTGGTCGCCCTCGCGCTTGAACCCGGCCCCATCGGCAACCATTTTGAAAGCCCGTATATTCCCTTTGCAGCCCAAAAGAAAATGGTCCTTGTAGGCACCTCCCAGGGCGGTGCCCGGCTGAAAAGAAAAAGACGCCGGAGCATTCCAACTGTTTTCAATGGCTGGCAGAATATGGGAGGGCTGGCCTGCGTGAAACGGAACCCACATCTTCTCCGCCAACCACGGATTATAAAGGTCCTCGCGGAAGGCCCGAACCAAGGTGGTATTTCTATACTGGTAATACATTCGCCAACCGGAGTCCGAGCCTTCCGGTAGATAAACCAGGCGCTCTCGCTCCCCCTGGAAATCGGCGTCATGATCCACCGCGAACAGATTCCCGTAGTTGTCGAAGTCGAAATACTGGCAGTTCCGCAGGCCATGAGCGAACACCTCGAATTCGCTGCCATCCGGGTTGCATCGCAAAATACAGCCCGAATGAGGATTGCTCACGCGCTTGCCTTCTTTCGTCACGACGTTTGCCCCGCGATCGCCCATGCTCCAGTAGAGCTTGCCGTCGTATCCCTGCAGGATGCTGTGGAGGTCGTGGTTCCCATACCCGATGTGGGGAGCGAACCCATGGGCCAGGCTCTCTCTTCGATCAGCCACTCCGTCACCATCCGAATCGGTCAACTTCCACAAGTCCGGTATGATGGTGGCGTAGACGTGACCACCGATCGGGGCGACGCTATGGGCGCATCCGGTCAGCATGTCGTTGAATCCTTCAGCGAACAAGGTGGCCTGGTCGTATACACCGTCCCCGTCACTGTCCTGCAAAGTATAAATTTTCTCGCTGCGGACAGAAAGGTCCTCAACGTCGATCTTACCATCCTTGTTGTAATCCTGAACGCCCTGACGACCAATTATGTTAGGGGTATAATTATCTAGGATCCATTTACGCTTTGCCTCGGTGCTGTCCAGGGCCATGCAATGCCTGTGCAGGAAGGGAGATTGAATCAAACTGATCTCCTCTCGCTGCTGCCGAATTGTCTCGGTGACGTAAACTGTGCCATCGTGAGCTACCCCCACGCCCATGATAGGCTTGGGCATGGATTCACTCGCCATGATCGGCACGGCCCGCAGACCCTCGAGGCCCTTCAAGTCAGCGAAAGCCGGGAAGACGAAACGCAACGCGCAAATAGTGAGAAAAGTTTTGGACAAGGGGTGCTTCATGAAACTTCGGGCTAAACTTGAGCTCATCGCGGGCACGATGCAATCTCAAGCCAGAATTGAGCTCGCTGTATCCTTGGCGGTCGCAAAGCGGTCGGCCGCGGATGCGGCAAACACGCAGTCGAAGAAAATCGCAGACCAAAGGGTAATATCTGTTTTTTGATCCATGGATTCTCTCGGAAGTTTTGCTCTTCAGTTACTACTCAGCTGAACCAAGCAGTCGGCTACGTATTCTCGGGCAAATTTCCTTGCCGTTGGTTAGGCCGTACTTGGTTGGGATCGCTAGCTGCAAAGGGGATTTCCCGACCCACTGACTATCGCGGCCCTTGACCTCGATGCGTCCGTTGACGGGGTCGAGCGCGAGGGTGGCGAAGAGGCTGTCGCGATAAGGGCAGGTGTACTCGATCCAGCGGAACTTGGAGTGGACGTCAGGCGGGTAGCTCTTGTTGCGGTGGGAGCCGCCGACCCATTTATAGGAGGCCGAATTGACGTGCAGATAGGAAATTTTACCCGCGCGAGCCACGTGGTCGATGTGGGTGTGTCCGTTGACCGCCAGCAGTACCTTGTCAGCAACTCCGTCCAGCAGGGCTTGGACCTCTTCGGCGTTGTCGATGCTACCTGGGCCCGCCAGGGGCTGGTGGCTGATCACGAGAATCGGGCCCTTGAGAGTTTTTAACTGTTTCGTGAGCCACTCGAGCTGTTCCTGGCCAATGTACGCTGGATATCCACCCTTGTGGTTCTTCGGCTTCTCGTTGCAGTC
>CAWVZQ010000123.1:0-7645 GCA_963934405.1 uncultured Opitutales bacterium
CTCGACTGGCTTGCCCGGGACTTCATCGAGTCAGGCTGGGATCTCCGTCACCTGTTCAAGCAAATGGTCCTCTCCTCCACCTTCCGCCAAAAAAGCGAATTCACTAAGCTTGCCGGGGAGACGGATCCGGAAAACCTGCTTTTGTCCAGAGGCCCTTCCTATCGACTCCCCTCGGAGATGATTCGCGATTCCGCCCTCTCCGTCAGCGGATTGCTTCACCACAAAGTGGGTGGCCCGGGGGTAAAGCCCTACGACCTGAAGCTTTCCTTCAAGCCGATTAACCCCGACCGTGCTCCCAACGTCTACCGACGAAGCGTATACACCTTTTGGAAACGTACCGCACCCACCCCGGTCATGATGACGCTCGACTCGTCCAAGCGTGCTGTCTGCATGGTACGACGCGAACGAACGGACTCCCCCTCCCAAACACTTGTTCTCCTCAACGGCCCGCAGTTCGTCGAAGCAGCCCGAGCGACCGCCCATAAGTTGGTGGAAACGTTCGGAAAGGAAAAAGACGAGGAACTTGTAATCGACGCCTTTCGCCTGCTTACCAGTCGAAAGCCCGAGAAGGAGGAACTCCAGGTCCTCACTCAGTTACTGGCTGAACAAAAAGCGGTCTTCTCCGACCCGGCCAAGGCGAAGGAATTTCTCACTACAGGTGAATTCAAGGCAAAAACAGACGACCCCACTCACCTCGCCGCGGTCTCCACACTGGTTTCCGTCCTGATGAATTTCGACGAGGCCATTTCCAAACGCTAACTCCTCCCATTGAAATGAAACATTCACCCCAATGCACTGGATTCGAATCACCACTGGGGCTTGATCGCCGAGGCTTTCTGCAACGCTTCGGGGGCGGCTTGGGTGGGATCGCACTGGCCAATATGCTACATGGGGAGACTGGGGACGGTCTTCACCACCCGGCCAAGGCCAAGCGGGTCATCTACCTCTTCCAGTCAGGTGGACCTTCCCAAATCGACCTCTTCGACCACAAGCCCAAGTTGACGGAAGAAACCGGGAAAGAACTCCCCGATTCCGTGCGCCAAGGGCAAAGGCTCACCGGGATGTCCGGCAACCAGGCAAGCCTACCCTTGGTCGGCTCCCCCTTTAAATTTGCCCAGCATGGGAAAAGCGGCCACTGGGTGAGCGATCGGCTCCCCCATACCGCCAAAATCGCCGACGATCTTTGCATCGTGAAGTCGATGTACACCGAGGCCATCAATCACGGACCGGGAGTCACCTTCATGCAGACCGGCTCCCAGTTTCCCGGTCGTCCCAGCATGGGTGCATGGCTTTCCCACGGACTCGGCACGATGAACCGGAACCTACCCAACTTCGTTACCTTGGTGACCAAGGGCAAAGGTGGCCAACCGCTCGTCTCACGCCTCTGGGGAAGCGGCTTTCTTCCCGGCAAACATGCCGGCACGAGGTTTCGCCCCGACAAGGACGCCATCCTTTATCTCAATAGCCCGAAAGGCGTCACCTCCGAAGGTCGCCGCAAGATGCTCGATCGCCTCAAGGATCTCCACGAATTGCAACTGGATCGGACGGGAGATCCCAGGCTGGAAACGCGCATTGCGCAGTATGAGATGGGTTACAGGATGCAATCATCCATTCCCGAGGTGACCGACCTTGGCAAAGAACCTGAATCGACCTTCAAGCTCTATGGCGAAGATGCCCGCAAGCCAGGGACTTTCGCTGCCAACTGCCTGCTGGCTCGCCGGCTGGCCGAACAAGACGTTCGTTTCATTCAACTTTATCACCCCGGGTGGGACCAACATGGTGGTCTGCCTGGGGGAATCAGCCGGCAGTGCAAGGAAACTGACCAAGCGTCGGCCGCCCTCGTCACCGACCTGAAGGCGCGTGGCATGCTCGAAGACACCTTGGTCATATGGGGTGGTGAGTTTGGCCGCACCAACTATTGCCAAGGCAAGTTCAACGCCAACAATTTCGGGCGCGATCATCACCCGCGTTGCTTCTCAATCTGGATGACCGGAGGTGGAGCCAAGCCAGGTTATTTGCATGGGCATACTGACGAATACTCCTACAATGTCGCCGAGAATGGCGTCCACGTGCACGACTTTCACGCCACCATCATGCACCTGCTTGGAATCGACCATGAGCGCCTCACCTACAAGTACCAAGGCAGGCACTTTCGGCTGACCGATGTCCACGGACACGTCGTAAAACCAATCATCGCCTAAATGAGAAAATTGTTTTGGGGCAAGGTTGGCGCTTAAGCAATAAAGTCAGGTCAGGAAAAATGTAACCGCGACCCGCTTCACTTGGCGGTTATTAGTGAACCGATGGTTCCTTAATTAAAATACCAAAATTTACTCCTTTGGCCGAAAATTACATTTGAGAAACGCTATATTATAAGCATGATTAATTTCTGCTTTTTTCTCTAAACAAACGTTTTTATCATGATCCTGAATACTATCCGCCTCCTCATTTCATTTGCTTTTCTTTTTGTTAGCGCTGCCACTCTTCATGCTTCGCTTAAACTCAAGAAGGGAGATCGCGTAACTCTTGTTGGGGCCGGCATGGGTTCCCGTATGGTTCACTATGGTCATTTCGAAACGGAACTCCACCTGCGGTTTCCTGCCTTGAACTTAACAATCCGCAATCTTTGCGACGAAGGAAATACCCCTGGGTTTCGTCCCCATCCCGGGCGCGAACAGCAAGCGCAGTATGCATTTCCCGGAGCAAAGGAACTGATCAACAAAAAATTGCAGGCTACTTCCGGGCCCAAAGGACACTTCGAATCCCCTGACCAATGGCTCACGCGGCTTGAGAGCGACGTCGTCCTTGCCTTCTTTGGCTTCAACTCCTCTTTTGACGGTAAACGGGAGTTGGGTCGTTTCAAGAACGAGCTCGACGCCTTTCTCAAGCATACGCTCGCCCAGAAGTACAACGGCCGGAGCACTCCCAGACTTGCCCTCGTTTCACCAACGGCCCTTCAACCGATGGCCGGTGTTACCTCCGGTTCCAGGCAAAATTCAAACCTCATCCTATACGTCGAAGGCATGCGTCAGGTAGCCAAGCAAAACAAGGTTTTGTTTGTAGACACCTTCAGTCCCTCGAACAATTGGTATGCCGACGGCAAACCCCATACCGTCGACGGGGCACTTCTCAATGACTTGGGCTATCGCAAGCTTGCCGGCTTTCTTGCCGATTCGCTTTTCCAGAAGGCAAAACCTGCATCTAGGTTTCGAACCGCCGTGCACAATGCCGTCATGGACAAAAACTACTTTTGGCTGAACGATTATAAAGTTCCAAATGGCGTTCACGTATATGGCCGCCGTTACAACCCGTTCGGCCCCAAAAACTATCCTTTTGAGCTCAAGAAAACCCGTGAATATACCGTAATCCGCGACCGAGCGATTTGGGCCGCTGTCAAAGGACAAAAAATCGACGTTGCCCAAGAAGATGCCAAAACATCCGAGTTGCCCGCCGTTCAGACAAACTACGTACCCAACAACAAGAACGGTAAAAACGGGTATCTCGATTATGCTCCCGGGCCGGAAGCCGAGGGCAAAATCCAAGCGGCGAAAGGCTACAAGATCGAATTATTTGCCGACGAGGAGCGCTTTCCTGACTTAGCCAACCCCGTGCAGATGGCCTTCGACAACAAAGGAAGACTTTGGGTATCGACGATGGCCAGTTATCCGCACTACCGAATTGGAGACCCTCTACCCAAAGACAAACTCATCATTTTCGAGGATACCGATAACGACGGCAAGGCGGACAAGCAGATTAACTTCGCCGATGACCTTCACATACCGATCGGATTCGAGATCTCGCATGACGGGGTTTACGTTTCACAAAGCGGCAGCCTCATCCGCCTGCGCGACACCGACGGGGACGACCGTTATGACGAGCGCGAGGTCATGCTTTCCGGTTTCGATGACCACGACACCCACCATGCCATCTCCGCTTTTTGCGCTGACCCGTCGGGTGCCTTTATCATGTGCGAAGGTGTATTTCTTCACAGCAACATAGAATCTGCCTTCGGACCTCAAAGGGGAACGAATGGAGGTTTCTACCGCTACAGTCCGCAAAAAAAGACTATTCTCCGCTATTCTCAATTTAGTATTCCCAACCCATGGGGTTTGGCTTTCAACGACTATGGACAAGATCTTTTCCTTCATACTTCCGGAACTAGTTTTTCTTGGATGCTCCCCGGTATGGTCAAGGCAAGATACGGAGCTAATCTCAAGGCTCCCAGTATCCTGAAATCGAATCAGGTTCGACCGACTTCTGGAGTCGAGTTCGTATCCAGCAGGCATTTCCCCGATGAAGTTCAAGGGGATGTTTTGATCAACAACAACATCGGTTTTCTCGGGACTAAACAACACAGGATGATTGACCAAGACCCTGGGTTCAGCACTGAATTCAGACAGAATTTGATCGTTTCCAAAGATTTGAATTTTCGTCCTACTGACTTGGAGTTCGCTCCTGATGGTTCACTCTACATAGTAGATTGGCAAAACGCCTTGATCGGACACATGCAACACAGTGCCCGCGACCCCAATCGTGACCACGCCCACGGACGCATTTATCGGGTTACCTATCCGTCCCGACCTCTCGTCAAACCGGCCAAGATCAACGGCGCCTCCATCCTGCAACTCCTCGAAAACCTCAAGCTACCAGAGTACCGTTCGCGATACCGTACCCGCCGCGAGCTCCGCGGACGTGACTCGGAGGAGATTGTCAAGGCTACCTTGAAGTGGGTAGACGCATTGCCCAAGGAAGCGGACGAAAGGCTCAAGTTAGAGGCTCTGTGGGTAACTTGGGGCGCCAAGCAAACGGACTTTGGTCTCCTTCGGAAGCTTCTCGAATCATCCGACCACCGAATCCGGGCTGCAGCCGTTCGCGTGCTTCGTTTCAACATGGACAAGAATCCGTTTTTCGTGAACCGCAAAAAAATGCTCTTGAACGCGGCAAACGATTCGCATGGCCGGGTAAGAATGGAGGCAGTCGTTGCAGCCTCCTTCTTAAATATAAAAACCGGATTGGAGATCTTGACTGCTGCCGAGAGCAAGGAGATTCATAAGCAGTACAAGCAAACCTATGATTACTCAAAGGGTGTTCTCGAAAACGCTCCTGCTCCCCCCGAAGCTGGCAAAGACAAGGTAACACCGCCGAAATATTTGTCGGAAAAAGACGCCAAGCTGTTCGTTCATGGCGCTGAAATTTACAATCGTGAAGCACATTGCGTTACTTGCCATCAGTCGAATGGGAAGGGTTTGCCTGACTCAGGTCTTCCTCCATTGGTTAAATCCTCTTGGGTGACAGGCGACCCCGACCGGCTAATCAAGCTTACCCTCAAGGGATTGATGGGTCCGATCGAGGTGAACGGCAGAAAATATCCGGGACAAGTACCTATGACGCCTTTCGAGTATCTTCTCAAGGACGATGAAATTGCAGCCGTTCTCACCTTTACCCGCAATTCATTCGGAAACAAGGCAAGTGCTATTCAATCAAGTGACATTGCAAGAGTCCGCAAAGAAGTAAAGAGCTTCATTGGTCTGTACAAACCCGAGGACTTGCTGAAAAAACATCCTCTCTGATAGCAGTTCCCCGACAAGGCTTCGCGCACTGTCGATAGTCTTCCGAACTCTTATTGCCTGGCGTTTCCTTCTTGTATCCATTCGTCTAGATGTCTTGGGTGACTGTTTTGGACATGAAAGTTCGTTTGTTACAGAACCTCACCTTTCTTCTATTCGCTTTCATTTGCGTTCAGGCCGAGGATTGGCCGACATGGCGGCATGACGCAGGCAGAACGGGAGCTACTTTAGAGGCTCTGCCTGACAATCTGCATCTGCAATGGACCTTGAAACTTCCTCCGCTAGTGCCCGCCTATAAGGATCCGCGTCTTCAGTTCGACAAGGGCTACGAGCCTATCGTGACTAACGGGAAATTGATCGTTGGTTCGTCTTGGACGGATTCGGTCACCGCCTATGATGCCGCAACAGGCGAACAAGCTTGGCGCTTTTGGGCCGAGGGCCCCATTCGTTTCGCTCCCGCCGCCTTGGGAGAGAGTGTGTTCGTGGGATCCGATGATGGATTTCTCTACTGTCTCCAAACGCACACGGGTAAACTACTCTGGAAGTTTCGCGGTGTTCCTTCGACCAGAAAAGTTTTGGGCAATGGGCGCATGATCTCACTATGGCCGGTTCGCGGTGGCCCCGTGGCAAAAGACGGCAAGGTATGGTTTGCCGCCGGTGTGTGGCCTATGGAAGGGGTTTTCGTGCATTGCCTCGACGCCAATACAGGGAAGTCAATCTGGATCAACGACCGTTGTGGTTTCATATACGGCACCCAACCGCACAATGCCAAAGCAACTGGTGGTCTTGCTCCCCAAGGATACCTCTTGTTGGATGGTGATGACCTGATTGTACCTAGCAGTGTTGCTTTCCCCGCTCGTTTCGATGCCGCCACCGGCAAACTGAAAGAATTTGAATTACCTTCTCAGGGACGTTTGCCGGGTGGCTGGTTTGCCTCGACTGCATCGGAAAAAGAGAAGCAGCGTTTACAAAGGAGGGGTTTGCTCTTCGACAGCGAGGTCAACGTACGCCGCCACGAGGATAGAATTAGGTCAAGCGGACAACCCGGGATAAGATCGACTATCGAGATGGACGGCCAAGATTTTCCCTTTTCAAAAGGTATCGCAGGAGTCACCGGAGAAATCCACCAAGCCTTGGTGGCCAACGGCCGCCTCTATGTCGTAACTATGGATGGCGAGATCCATTGTCTTGGAACACCCACTGGAGCCGCCAAGATTCATCAATCAAACCCAAACCGCAGTCGGTCGGTTGAAAAAAACGTCTTGGTGACTGATATTCTCAATACAACCCTGTTTCGTCAAGGCTATGGGTTGGTACTGGGCATGTCGGAAAAATGGTTGGGACTGGTTGAAAATTCCTCTGCCCGACTGGTTGGTATCGGTCTACCCGACACGGTGAATGCCTTCAGAAAAAAGCTGAATGAATCTGGTTTCACCGCCGAAAAAGTCGGGATTCTCACAGGCAACCCCATCGATCTTGGCCTTCCTCGTTACTTCGCCAACTTGATCGTGGCAGATGCAACCTCGGGCATCACTTGGACTCAAGATTCATTGACTGAGGTTTATGCTTCTCTGCGCCCCTACGGCGGTTCGCTCTGCGTCCCGGGGTCGACACCATACCGAGCCGCATTCCGAGCGGCAGTCAAAGCAAGCAAGCTGCCTGGAGCCCGCTTGAGCGAAGGCAAGGGATTCACCTTGCTTAAAAAAACAGGGGCTTTGCCTGGAGCCACCAATTACTTAGGCAAATGGGAAAAGAGCTCGGATGAAGGTGTGCGTTTTCCTCTCGGTGTTCTCTGGTTCGGAGATGAACTGGGGCATTTCAAGCGGTCCCCGCAGCCGAAATTCGTCGACGGCGTAATGGTGTCCACTCCGAAGAAATGGATGGAGAATCAAAACGAGCGTACTCGTAACGCGGACTACCGCCTCATGCCGGCATTCCTTTCCGACGTCTACAGTGGTCGGGTGATGGGCTCGGACGAAGAAATCGAGATACGGAAGCAGCATGGCAAGGTGGATTTAAAAAACCTGCAACCGAGCCAATACCGACCACCCAAGCAAACCGATGCATGGAAGCCCAAA
>CAWVZQ010000124.1:0-7629 GCA_963934405.1 uncultured Opitutales bacterium
TTGATGCGAGCGTCCTCACCGTCTCCGGCTTCGGTTACGCCAAGGTGGAGTGGATACTCCATGTGTTCCTCGTTCATGAGAGCGACGACGAGTCTATAAGCTTCGATCATCACTTTCGGGTTGCTTGCCTTCATCGACAGGATGATTTCCCGGTAATCGTGCGACTCTGCGATCCTAATGAACTCTAGAGCGGATTCGGCCATGCCTCGCGGAGTGTCGCCGAATCGATTTAGAATACGATCCGAAAGGGAACCGTGATTTGTGCCGATGCGCATAGCTCGCCCCAGTTCCTTGCATCGCAGCACGAGTGGCGAAAAGGCAGCGTGCAGGCGCTCGAGTTCTTCTTCGTATTCGAGGTCGGAGTATTCGCGTACGGCGAATTTTTTACGGTCGGCGTAGTTGCCGGGATTTACTCGTACCTTTTCCACATGCTTGGCTGCCTCCATCGCAGCTTGAGGAAGGAAATGAATGTCGGCGACGAGGGGAACGTCAAACCCGTCGCCACGTACCTTTTTAGCGATTGCTGCGAGAGCCTCGGCGGCCCGTACGTTCTGGGCGGTAATTCGGACGATCTCGCAACCTGCCTCTGCAAGTTCTATGGTTTGACGTGAAGTGGCTTCCACATCGAGAGTTTCGGTCGTGGTCATCGACTGTACGCGAATCGGGTTGTCGCCCCCAACGCCGATCGAACCTACCTTTACTTCACGAGTCGTTCTTCGAAGGGTACGAACTCGAGACAAGCAGTATGAGGAGGACGGCATCGTCCCGAATCGTTCAGAAGGGGAATAACCGCTGCAGGTCGAAGAAGGTGACGTACAGCATGAACGAGAATAGCAGTGCTACGAATAAGATTTGCGACCGTTCCAGAAAAGCCAATGGCAGAGGTTGCCCCCGCAGTTTCTCTATGGTGGCGAAGAGCATGTGACCTCCATCCAATACGGGAATGGGTAGTAGGTTCAGGATGGCGAGGTTTACGTTGATGAAGACAACGAACCACAAGAGCTTCTTGAAACCGATCTTTGCGAAGATGCTCAGGTGGTTGACGATACCTACGGGACCACTCATGTTGCGAAGTTTAACGTCGGACTTTGGACTGATTAGGCCCGAAAGGGTGAGGTACATTTCCTTCACTCGACCGTAAATGAGATGCATGGGATTCGGATAGGTGGTCACGATCTTTTGCTTGGGTCGGAAACCGATGAGTGTACGTTTGACCAGTTCGCCGCCCTGCTCGATCTCTTTTACTGCCGGGGTGAGCGTGTAGGTCTCCTTAGGTCCGTCCTCACCACCTTTACTTACGGTGAAGGCAACGCTGGCGTTCTCTTCGAGTTTGTCGAGGTAGTTAATCAAGTATCTGAAGGACAAGATTTGTTGCCCATCTATGGCGAGAGGCATATCGCCTATTTCAAGACCGGCAGCTTCTCCGGGCAACCCGGGTGAAAGCTCTTCCACGAAAAAAGTTTCACGAGGTCCTATGCCGATAATGCGAAATTCTTCGCTGCTTACCACTTCCGGTCGGATGTCTAAGCTTTTTGAGGTGCCGTTCCGATCTATGAGCAAGGTGACCAGCCGCTCACCATCTTCCTGCGTCTTCTTTCCTGTGACAATGCGGCTCTGGATGTCCATGAAGTCTTCAACTCGAGCATTGTCGACTTCGAGGATTTTGTCTCCGGGAACCAAACCCGCTACCATTGCCGGGCCTCGAACCGTTTCACCCTCGTCAATCAATGGATTCCAGCGTTCAACTTCCTCTGCCACATAACCAATTTCGGTGGTGAGCTGGGCAGAAGGTACGTCATAACCAAAAAACCAGAGTATGCAGGAGAGCACGAAGGCGAACAGTACGTTGAAGACGGCTCCCATGACCGAAACGATCATTTTGTCGGCATAGCTGATCTTCGGGAATTGTTCTATTTTGTATTCGTCATCGTCCTCGTCCTCCTCTTCTTCGTCATCTTCCTCTTCATCGTTCTCATCCCCATCCTTTTCTTTTTCCGAGATCTGTTCCTCGGCTCCTTCCAGTCGGCCCATATCCGCCAACTGGGGGAGGGCTACGTATCCGCCGAAGGGTATTAAGGATAGACGGTATTCCACGCCATCACGCTCCCATCCGAAGATTTTTGGTCCGAAACCGATGGAGAAACGCTTGATCACCAATCCCCTGCGCTTAGCTGCGAGAAAGTGACCCAGTTCATGAATGAAGATGGTTATCCCCAAGGTGAGCAAGGCAACGAAGATAAAGCTGATGTCGTATAGTAAAGACACGAATTTAGGATGTGGTGCGTGAAGTTAGTCTCTAAGCTTTTCCATCGCCAGTCTGCGGGCTTCCGAATCTGCGGAGAGAACTTCTTCTATGTTTTTTGGGTCTCTGTGTTGAGTGTCGTTTAAAGTGGCTTCTATTATTGCCGGAATGTCGAGAAAGCCAATCCGATTCCGTAAAAAAGCATCGACTGCGATTTCGTTGGCGGCGTTGAATACGGTTGGGGCGATGCCTTCGGTTTGCATCGCCTCGCGAGCAAGGCGAAGACATGGGAATCTTTGCAGGTCGGGAGGAGCGAACGAAAGGTCGAGTGGTTCGGAAAAGTCGAGTGACTTGTCCACGCCTGATGCCCGATCGGGATAGAGCAGGGCATGTTGGAGAGCGAAGGTCATTGACGGCGGGGTAAGCTGGGCCAATACGCATCCATCCACCAAGCGAACGAGAGAATGTACGAGGCTAGGGGGATGGATGACCACGTCGAGTCGTTCCGCCGGTAAACCGAAGAGCCAGTGAGCCTCTATCAGTTCCAAGCCCTTGTTTGCCATGGTTGCCGAATCTACCGTGATTTTCGGTCCCATCGACCAGTTCGGGTGGGCAAGGGCTTGCTCGGAAGTGACCGAAGCCATCTGTTCGAGCGAGAATTCGCGAAATGGACCACCCGATGCCGTCAGTATGATTCGATCGACGTCGTGTTCAGGCACCCCTTGCAGGCATTGGAACACGGCGTTGTGCTCGCTGTCTGCAGGTAAAATGCGGACTCCTGCTTCTCGAGCCGCTTCCATGACGAATTTACCGCCAACCACAAGAGCTTCCTTGTTGGCGAGAATCACGTCATTTCCACCTTGAATGGCAGCCAGAGTCGGGAGCAAACCCGCCGAGCCTACTACAGCGACCAAGGTGACGTCCGCTTCGGGCAAAGCGGCCAACTCTTCTAGGCCACGCGCGCCTCTTCGCAGTGTGGCATTGCCCGGAGTTGGTGGAACTTCGGAAACTTTTTCGGAAAGACAGAGATCTTTGACTCCGAATTCCTCGGCGATGGCAAAAAGTCCTTGAGCATCCGAGTGGGCCGAAATTCCGACCAATTGCAACCTGTCGGGATGAGCCCGAAGTACTCGCAAGGCACTTTCTCCGATGGAACCAGTGGCTCCCAGCAGAACGACCTTCTTGGGTTCGCTCACCGCAATAAGGCCAAAAGTAGGAAGTATCCCGTGGGCGCGGCCAAGATGAGACTGTCGGTAAGGTCGAGCATTCCGCCTATTCCGGGTATCGCCCCACCTGAATCCTTGATGTTCGCCAGTCGCTTGAGCACAGAGGCGATCAAGTCGCCGATTACGGCGGCAACGGCTACTGGCAAGGCAAGGATCGCAGCCGATCCCGGATCGAAGTTTACTCCCTCGAAAGAAACCAACTCGGGCCTGTAGTTTTGCAAGATCCAGGGGAGGAGAGCTCCTATGCCTGCGGAGGCTGCTATGCCTCCAACAAGTCCTTCGATGGTTTTTCCCGGACTGATTGAAGGAGCCATTTTTGTGCGACCTATCATCTTCCCCACCAGCAGAGCCCCAATGTCACTGAACTTCGCCACGGCAAGCAACCACAAGCAGAAGAACAAGCCGAAACTCATGGTTGTTCCCGGTGGCATCTCTCCGGACGTCTGCAAGATTCGGACGAAGTAGTGCAACAGAAAGGGCACGTAAACCAGACCGAAGAAAGTCGGAAGCAGGCGCTTTACGTACATGCCACGCTGGGCTTGAGGGAAAAGCACGGCCGCACCCGACATCATGAGAGCCCCTACCGCCAAAGCGTCCATTCCCGCGCCTTCTATATAGTACCCCATCGGAACCAAAAAGGCTCCCGTGGCCAATCCTGAGATTCTATTTGCGGCGAATCCAAGTCGGCCCAGTAGGGCGTAGATTTCGAATTGAGTGCACACTGCCGCCACGGTCAGAATCCACATGGTTCCAACTTCGCCGAAACCTACCACTCCACCGATTACGATGCTCCACAGGATGACGGTTGAGAATACTCTGAGAATCATACGCTTACAGGTGTTTCGGATATGGTTGATTTTAAGCGGATCTGGTCTCCCGTCTTGCCGTATCGCCGTTCTCGACCGGCGTAGTCTTGCAGAGCCAGATGAAACTTGGCGGCAGTGAACTCGGGCCAAGGGTCGGGAGTTACGTAAATTTCCGCATAGGCCGCTTGAAGAAGAAGGAAGTTGCTTAATCGATGTTCGCCGGAAGTGCGTATGATCAAGTCGGGATCAGGGAGGTCTGCCGTGTAAAGATGCGAGGAGAAGGTGCCCCAATCCAATTCCTCCGGAGAGGCTTTACCGGAAGCTATCTTTTCGGCACAAGCTCGTACGGCATGCAAGGTTTCCTGTCTGCTGCCGTAGTTGAGGGCAAGAGTGAGGTTCCATGCATCGTTGTGCTTCGTCTTGTCGATTGCTTCCTTGACTATGTTTTGAGCATATTCGGGGAGACCTGAAACGTCTCCAATGGTTCGTAGCCTCACTCCGTCCTTTACCATGTTCCGAATTTCTTTTTTGAGAAATTCCCGTAATAGTCGCATCAAGCCGGTTACTTCGTCTGGTGGGCGATTCTGGTTTTCCACGCTAAAGGCGTACAAAGTCAAATAGGGAACCCCCGCTTCTTTGGCAGCATCCACGACTCGCCTGACGTTTTCGACTCCTTTGTGATGACCGAATAAACGAGGCTTGCCTTGGTTGCGAGCCCACCGACCGTTGCCATCCATGATGATGGCGACGTGTTGAGGGACTTCACCTTGTGAATCTTCTTCGATGAGAGTCATGGCAATTTAAAAAATATCACATCGCCTAATCACCTTATTGACAACGAGGAAAGGTTTTCACAAATTATTCGTAATGAGCGAACCCTTGAAAGAAAGCGAAATAGAGTCCCGATTGGTCAATCTCCAAGATTGGCGTCACAAAGAGGACCATCTCAAGAAATCCTTTGCTTTTAGCAACTTTCGGGATGCCATGGCCTTCATTCTTCGTCTTTCCTACGAAGCCGAACAACAAGACCATCACCCCGAGATATTCAATTGCTATAATCGGGTCGATCTCTCTCTCAACACCCATGACGCCGGAGGAAAGGTCACCGAAAAGGACTTTTCTCTAGCCACCGCCATTGATGCGGTGGCATAAAACCAAGAGTCGACTACTTTTTCTTGGGCTTCGGTCGTTTAGACCTACTAACCGGGCGGGTGTCCTCAGGCACTTTGTAGAGTTCGCGTAGGCGATCCAGTTCGGTTTTGAGTTCCTTTGTGAGGGAGGCGTACTTCGGTTGTCCGTAGACGCTCTTTAATTCGTTTGGATCTTTTTCTAGGTCGTACATTTCCCATGCGTCCAAGTTGTAGAAGTAGATGAGCTTGTGCTTGTCGGTACGAACGCCGTAGTGGCGGCGTACGCTATGAGCTCCCGGGAACTCGTAATAATGGTAATAGAGGGACTTTCGCCAGTCAGACGGTTTTTTCCCTTTCAGGAGGGGAGCGAAAGACGCTCCCTGCATGTCCCCGGGGATCTTGACGCCGCACAAGTCCAGTGCGGTTTCGGCATAATCGAGGTTTTGCACCAAGTCGTAGTTCTTGCTTCCGGGCTTGATGACCTTGGGCCAACGCACGAGGAGTGGAGTACGGAAGGATTCCTCGTACATCCAGCGCTTGTCGTACCAACCATGCTCGCCAAGATACCAACCTTGGTCGGAGGAATAAATGATGACCGTGTTCTCGGCGAGACCGCTTTTGTCGAGGTAGTCGAGGAGTCGCCCGACGTTTTCATCCACGGAATCGATGCAGCGCAGATAGTCCTTTACGTAGCGTTGGTATTTCCACTTGAAGAGGGCTTCGCCTTCCAGTTTCGCTTCTGTGAACGCCTTGTTCTTAGGCCCGTAAGCAGCGTCCCACTTTGCCTTTTGTTCGGGCGTGAGGTTTCCGGGAGTTCGAAGCTTTAGATCGTTCGACGAGAGATGGTTCCGGATCGTCATGGCCTGACTGGAGGCGGCGGATGATCGCGTCTTGTAATCATCTCGAAGCGTTTCCGGTTCGGTGATTTCGACGCCGTCGTACTTGTTTAGGTGCTTGGGGCCGGGTTGCCAGTTTCTGTGCGGTGCCTTGTGTTGGCTCATGATGAAGAAGGGTTTTTCCTTGTCTCTGCCGTTCTTCAGCCATTCGAGAGTGACGTCGGTGATGATGTCCGTGGTATATCCGGTGATTTTCTTTACACCGTTGGCGGTGTTCATTCCGGGGTTGTAGTAAGGACCCTGTCCCTGCAGCACTTGCCAGAAGTCGAAACCGGTGGGGTCGCTCTTGAGGTGCCATTTTCCGATCATCGCGGTCTGGTATCCACCTTTTTGAAGCAGCTTCGGAAAGGTTTGCTGTGCTCCGTCGAAACGCATGCCATTGGTCAATTGACCATTTAGGTGACTGTGTTTGCCGGTAAGGATTACGGCTCGGCTCGGGGCACAGATGGAATTGGTGACGAAGGCACGATGGAAGATCATGCCCTCGTTGGCTATGCGGTCGATATTCGGAGTCCTGTTCCTGTTGGATCCGTAGGCGGATATGGCTTGATAGGCGTGATCATCGGCAAAGAGGAACAATACGTTGGGTCTTTGCTGCTTGACGCCTTTAAGGCCTGGTTGGGCCATTGCCGTCAAAACTGAGAGGAGAAGGTATGATGGAAATTTCATTGAAGTTTAGGGTGTAGTTGCTCGGGGTGAAAGCAATACGTAAATTGAAAGTTGGGAATTGAATAATCCCCATGTTTGGCAAGAATGCCCCAATCCAATGATTGATTTTTCCGACAAGAGTTATCGCTTTTTCGAGCCTCGGCCCAATCGGCTCGTGGAAGCTTTTCTTCGCTGGGTGAACCGCAAGTTTTATTTGGGAGGGGCTTCGCATCTTATCAAAGAAGTCGTTGTCATGAATCCGGAGATGGTAGTGGAAGCAAGAAAACATGCGGGCAATCGTCTACTTTTCCTTCCCAACCATCCGACCCATAGTGATCCGCCAATCATGATCGAGGTTTTCAGGCAGCTGGGTTTGCCCGTTTCCTTCATGGCTGCCTATGACATTTTTCTTCAGAGCAAACTTAACGCCTGGTGCATGCAGCGCACGGGATGCTTTTCGGTGGATCGAGAGGGAAGTGATCGCAAATCGATGAAGGAGGCGCTTCGTATATTGAAGGAAGGTGAGCGTGGATTGATCATTTTCCCTGAGGGCAATGTTTACCTAACGAACGATAAGGTGACTCCCTTCCTCGATGGTCCTGCCTTCATCGGCATGAAGGCACAACAGAACTTGGGGGTCGATCACCCCGTTTTTGCTATTCCCGTAAGCTTGAAGGTTAC
>CAWVZQ010000125.1:0-7625 GCA_963934405.1 uncultured Opitutales bacterium
TCCGTCGCTCTCGTCGGATTCCACCGCAACAGCAGTTTCATCTCCATCGGGATCGTCTTGTCTTTGCGACAACAACATGACCAATAGGATAATCACGAGTCCCGTTATCCCCCCGAGGACCGCCCACAAGAGTAACCTGCTCCTTTCGGATTGATGGTTCATCGAGTCGTATTCGTAGTTCATGGAGGAGAGCCTCAGCCCTTTTAGGGAATGATTTCAAGCATGACTGTCTTGTCGTCCTTCAGTTGCCAAGCTTCTTGCTTGGGATCGAACATGGTCTTTTCAAGAGCCTCCAACTTTTTGGATCCTTCTTCCAGATTTTTCAAGATGTCGGTCCATTTTACCTTTTCTTGCGGATCAAATTTGATGTCTTTGGCAAAGGCCTTTTCCAAACCGGCCTTCTTGAATTTCCCTATTTCAATATTAGCGTATTTCCGAAAATCGATTCTAATCTTATCTCTTTCAGCCGTGAGGTATTTATTTTCCTCTGAAGTTGTTGGCCGTTCGTTGCTAGCCTTTCCATGAACCTTCCTCCAACTTTTTGCAAAATCTTCCTTCACCTTTTTAAGGTTAGGTATCTTTGCCTTTAACCTATCATAATTAATTGCGTTGATATCCTTAACGAAACGACACTTTATACCTATTGAACTTTCATCGATCTTCCTCTTCTCCGCTTCTTTTGAAAGATGTTGCTTCAATTGCGTGATGGCGTCGATGACCGGATTGTTACTGTACCATTTGATTTCATCCTTCGATTCCCCCAGCATATTGGCTATTTTTTCCCTCGCATCTTGTTGTTCTTTTTGAGCCTTTTTGCTCCCTTCTCCGAAATGCTTGCTAATATGATCCTCCGTCCCATCAATAGATGATTTAAACTCCTTCATTGCAGGTACGGTGAGTGCGGGACCTATAACTTTAATGTACTCAAGGTCTTTAAGGTATACTGATATTTTCTGTTCACTGATGGATTCAATCAAACGGTCTGTGTATGAAACTGGAATTCTTTCTTTATGGTTTGGAATTTTTACTGGTAAAATTTTAGGGAAAGCACTTTTGTTGAAATGTTCTTTGAACTCGAGCGCGACCTTCTTGTGGAGTTCGAATTTTTCCGAATGCAACTGTCGACCTTCTTCAAACCGAAGTTCTGAAAAAGAGCCTGCCTTGATCGTGACGGGCTTGTCCGTTTTCTTGATTTTGTAGGTCGGGACTGGCGTATCAAAGCCGCCGTCTTTTCGGGTCGCCAAAGGTTCGCTTTCCTTCCCCGATTTCATCCAATCGTATTTATTCTGATCAGTTGACCATGCGAAGACATCTGTACCGGAAACAACGTCCGGTTTCTCGACGAATACGATCTTTACGGGTACTTTCTCATCCCCCTTGAACGGCACCAGGGTAACTTCTGCATTTGCTTGAGCCGCCGCCGCTGCCGTTTTCTCTGTTTTGGCTTTTACAATAGCGTCTATGACGCTTGTTTTGGCAGTCTCTGCCAATTCCTTCTGATTTTTCGCTTCAGTTGCCTTTGAGCGGGCTTCTTCAGCTGCGTCTGTTGCCGTCTTTAGGTCTTTTGCGTTGTCGGCATTGTCCTTTGCCGCCTTCGCTTCCGTTAAGGCGGTCCCGGCAGTCGTGCCCGCGTCTGTTGAATTGGAAAGCCATTGTTTGTAGGGTTCTTCTTCCTTCAGTTCTGGGCGGAAGTTCTTGATCGCTTTGTCGGCTTCCTCTTTTGCCGCCTCCGCATCATTAAAGGCGGTCTGGGCATCCGCGACCGCCTTTGTTGCCAGTTCCCGCTGTTTTTTGATTGGGTCAGCAGGATCCGCCTTTTTTTCACCGTCCTCCTCGGACGAACCGGAATCCGTGGGTTTGTTCCCGTTGTCCCCTTCTTTTCCTTCTTCTTTATTCGTAATCTCCGGTTCATCCGTAGATTCGAAGGCTTTCATTATTGGTCCACGGAAGAGATAGCCCCCGGCCCCCAGTATCGATAGGAATACGAAGGTGAGCGAGAAAATGAGGAATTTTTTGGAGCTCTTCGACTTTTCTTCAAGGCCCACGTTCAGGTTGCTTCTCTTTCCGGCCAAGAGATCGGGCCTTGTGCCGCTTCTGGTTTTGCGGCGACGCGCATTTCTGACGTCGGCTTGAGAGGGATCGGGGACGTCGTCTTGCTTGGGTTGCGTATAACGCGACATCAAGTCGTTTTCGACGGTTTCGTATGCGGGTTCCTCCGAGGTGGGAGCGCTTTCGGTTATAGGTTCTCCTTCGTCTACGAAGGATTGCTCGAGGGCTTGGCGATCCGCGGCCTGCGATTGCGCTGCGGGGGCTTGCTCGACTACGGGAACGTGTTGTGGGGTGAGAGTCCCCGGAGTGGTGGTCCCGGCGGCTTGGAAACAGGTGGCGGGGGGATTGCCCAGATGGAGGGTATCGTGGGCTACCGATGCCACGGCACCGCTTGCGGGACCGGCTACGCATCGAAAGTCGGCCGATTGGTCGGAAGTCTGGAGAAAGGTGGTGAAGGTGTAGGTGCCCCATGCCCACTGGACGTTTACTTGGGGTTGGGAGCAGAACTCGCTGATAAGGGAGAGCGGTTCGGCATGCCCGCCGTCGGTGGTGATGAAGCGCCAGCTATGGCGATAGAGGGGTTCGTGAGCGTTTAGTGGATCGCCTGTGATTCTCGCCCAAGTGGAGTTGCTAGCGGGTGGTGGAAATGCGGGGTAGGGAGCCTTTTCACCTTTCCCCGGGCCGAACAGAACGGGCTGTTTCCCCTTGGGCCACTCGTCCATCCATCCGATGGTGTCCAAAAAATAGTCGGCGGGTGAGGCTCCTCCGAGACCGTGTGTCTCGGTCTCGTCGAAAACGAGGTGGTGGGCGAGGTAGTTGGTGCGGCCGGTGTGGTCGCTCCCCGAATAGCATATGCGAGACAGGACGTAATGATTTCCGGACTGCAGTCGGAGGATGCGGAAGGCGTGTATGACGGGGTGCAACCCGCCGGCCATCTCGTAAAAGCTTAGGCGTTCCAGTTCGCGTTCCAACATGGGATCCATATCCTCGTGGCGAGCTACCGTGCAATAGCCGCTGGAACCGGGTTTGAGACCAGAGGGTACGCTGGTGAATATCAGTTCGCGAGGCATGATTTCAGTTAGTGGCGGGGATTAGGTCTTTCGAGGCGAGGGAGAGTACCCATAATGTGGGCAAGTCCACATGGAATCGGATCGTCCGGTCGGTTTTCCTAGTTGCGGAGACAGAGTTGTTTGAAATAAGCTCTTTAGGCATATTTAAGCTAAAGGCACCAATTCCGGGGCGATTTGCGACAGGGCCCAGACCGTGGGGATTTCGAGCATCTGTGGATTGATGCTTTGTGGGTCCGGAGCTATCTGCTCGTCACCTGTATTTGAATCAATATAGGTTCCGGGTTTGTGGCCAAATGCGCTTACGGGAAAGAAACGCACATTGGACGAAAGCTTTTCCGCACCGGCGACTACCGCCGGGCACAATTTAGCGAGAAAATTTCGAGTGAGCTTCGAACCGTGATCGAGTATCGTCTGATCAAGACGACCTTCAATCATGGGATTTGAGATTTCGTCCCAATCTTCCATGATGTGCTGCCATACGTCGCTTTTGCCCACGATTATAGAGAGTGGAAAGTCTAGTTTGCTGGCGAATGGACGTCCTAGAGCTTTCTTGATTTTGACGTTCATCTGCGCGAGTATGACATCTTGATTATCGGGTTCGTATTGTTCCAGTTCGAGTTGCACGCTTTCAACCCCACGAAGTTTTCTTTTAAACTCTATGTTCGAGATCGGGTCGAAGATAAAGAAAATGGCTTTCGCCCTAGCTACGTGTAGGATATGAAAGTCCTCGGAAGTGCTGTTTTGGGGTAGGAAGTGTTCGCCGGCGTTGTCGTAAAATACGATACATTTGTCAGAGCTCTCCTGTTTGTTTGAGGAGGCGTTGTAGATGTATGGTTTTGGTAGGTCTACGTCTTGACCGTCTCTTTTTACCCTGCGGTAAACACCCCCTGTCAACTGAGTCTTCACGATACGTCCTTGCTCCGGAGTATTAGCTGAAAACAGACGGTTTATGGAGGCATTTAGCTCGATGTTGTATTCGGGGTCCTGATCGCTGAAGGTCAGATCGAATTTTTCGAAAAGTGTCCGCTTGAGTTGCTGGATCAGTATGGAGAGATAATACGACTTTCCCGAGCTCGGAGCACCTACTATGGAAAAGATGTTCTGGGGCATTTCAACAAAGCCAAGTGGAAGCCTGTGATGGCAATGAGGGCATGCCATGTCGGGTGCAATGAGATCGAACTCGTCCAGAGCATTGCCTTCGTCGTCGAAGCGATTGGGAGAGAAGCGACGCATTTGACTTGCGCCTAGCAGTTCGTCTCCTCTGAGGGAAGGATGCGAGGCGATGTTTAGTATATGTCTTCCGTCAAAATGTTGCCAGCAGATCGGGCAATGGTATTCTCCTTGACCTGTTGGAATTAGTTCGGGTTCCGGTTCGGCTTCAATTGCAGGGGCAAGTGCCTGCTGTGCATGGTCGGTTTCGGGTTCTTGTGTTTCATAAACAGGAACACCTATTATGTCCGGCAAAGCTGCTACCCATAAAGCGGTTGCGTTGAGTCCCTGTACTGCGATTGCGCACTCATTGAAGTCGTGTCCGGACGTGGCAATCAGCTCGCCAATCTGGTCGAAGCCGACTGTACCTAACACTTGATTGCTTCTACCATTGAAAACAGTCCATTGTTCTATGTTTATTTGATCGACCCAACCCTTTGGGTTTTGACCGAGAAACAGTGCGAACAAATGGGTGTCGATCTTTATGGTAATCGGTGAGTCCCGCGGCAATGCTACAGGTTCAAGAAAAGGCTCTCCATTTAGCAGGAGCGAATGAAATCTGGTATTATTAGCTGAAGAAGCAGCAGCTGGGGTAATGACGAGTTCCGACCCTTCCTTGGTAATGGAAACCATCCCGGATGACCATGGGTTCGAAGACTCCCCCAATCGCCAATCGCTGTTATTCGAAGCTCCAATGATAAAGGGGTATCTTTGGTTGTTGCGACTCTCCCCTGTAATCAAGTTCTTGATGCCAAGGTGGACCGCTTTGCTTTTTTGACCCAGGCTTATTTTCATAAGGGGGGGGTGTTAGGATTCATGTATATATGTTTTTTGAATCAATTTTAAATAATATCAATTAAAAACTTGAAGGTATTACTTAGGGAAACATTAGTGACCCGATGATGGATTAACCTTTGTTTTGGGGAGTATTCGCCGTTTTTTGAAGTCATCATGGGGTAATGTTCTTTCAATAGAGTCTGATTTTCGAACCGAAGGTCTATTTGTTTGAGTTCCTTCCAGTTGAAATCTATGGAAAACTTCATTTTGTTGAACTTTGAAGAGTTTAATTGCTAGGCGGCCAAACGAGTCACTTGTCGAGGAAGCGAAAGGTGCCTTGGCCGTTTATGGTGTGGGGACCAGAGAACCATTCGATTTCGGTCCGGTCGGGAATTCAAGTCTATGAATCTTATAACACTTTATTTGATTAATATGTTGTGTTTTCCCTCAATACAAATTGTATCAAACTTATGAACTACTCAATCCAAATTACTTTAAGTGAATGAACCCTTCAATCGATCATAATCAGCATCCGAAGCCCGATAATTGCTTAGTATGGGCCATTCTTTCAACTCTTTGTTGTTGTCTTCCCTTTGGCATCCCCGCAATAGTATTTGCTTCCCAAGTTGATGGAAAGTATGCTGCTGGAGATTATCAAGGTGCGGTTGACGCTGCAAGCAAGGCCAAAACTTGGTGCTGGGCATCCTTCGGTAGCGGTCTTTTCATTGGCATTATCTATTTTATCCTTATCTTTGTCGGTGCAGCCGCTGGTTATTGATTTTATGCCTTAATCTGTGTCCTTTTTGCCGAAATCAATTTCGTACAGATTGTTTTGGCTTCTTTGTTTGTCCGCAATCCTTTTGGGCGTGTGTTCTCTAGTTTTGTTTGATCCTGTTCACGACGATTACTTCCCTCCTTGTCTCTTTTACAAATTCACGAAACTGTACTGTCCTGGTTGCGGTGCCACACGAGCGTGCGATTCAATTATTCAAGGGCAGATAGCTTATGCCTTTGGCTACAATCCGCTCTTTGTCTTATGCTTGCCCCTATTTTCCTTTTTTATCTTTCGCTCAGCTTGGGACGGCATTGTTCAAAACAAGGAGTTCAGGATTGCTGACAGGTTTTCGATTTGGATCGTGGTCCTCGGTTACCTTGCGATAGGCTTCGGCGTACTTCGGAATCTACCTTGGTCGGCTTTTTCCTGGATGAGACCTTAGAAGGAAAATGGAATGGTTTGTCTTCTGGAAATGCCTATGCTTCCAGAATCTGTTTTGAACCAGAGGCAAGGAGTTCCATTTATAATTTCGCGTTGGCGCAGTCTTCAAAACCTTTCGTTTAACGGTTCAATTGTCGGAGGCTGGAGGGCTGCTTACTTTTCCTTAGGTGGCCAATCGAGCCACTTGTCGAGGAAGCGAAAGGTGCTTTGGCCGTTTATGGTGTGGGGACCAAGGAACCATTCGATCTCGGTCCGGTCGGAAATCTTGAGCCGGGTGTAAAGTCGTCGAATCTTCGAGTACTCGGCGGCGACCCACTCATCGGGGGCTACACCGTCGAAGTGACCGCGTTCGACCATGAAGGGTCGCGGGGCGATTAGAGCCGCCATTTCCGCATAGTTGAATGTGTGACCCAAGTTGAACTCGAAGATTTCGTACTCGCTCGTGAAGGGGTAGCTGTATCGGTCGTCTCCGGGGCGCGTGGAACCGGTTTTGCGTATCCAGTCGTTAAAGTCGGCCGAACAAATGGAGAGACAATATCCTTCCACGAGAGCGGGAACGCGCATGGCGGTTTTACCACCGTAGGACAGTCCGTAGAATGCGATGCGTTTTGAGTCCGTGAAGGGGAGTTCGCCCAACCATCGTACGATCTGTCGATGCTGGGCCACGATGAGTGAGAAAAGAGTTTTTCCCATCGGGTTGGCCTTCCTTTGGAGGGAACGAAACTTGTCCCCCATCAGGTACGGATTCTGGGGAGCGAAGACGACGTAACCTTTCTCGCAGAGCTTGGCTGCGAAATCGTGATAGGCTCGATGATCGCCCTCGATCATGTCTTTTGGGCGGCCTTCCAGACCGTGTTGGCATACCACCACGGGACGCCGCTCGCCGGGCTGAACGTTCTTCGGCACGAGGAGGACACCATAGGCGAAGAGCTCGGGGTAAGTGTCGAGAACGACTTCGTGCCCCGTCCATTTTGCCTCATCGTATATTTTTCGGGAACGAGGGGAGAGAGGGAGGAAATCCTCTTCGAAACGTCCAATGACTTCCTCCTCGAAACGCAGGCGATTAGGAACCGTGCTTTCGGCGTAGGCGTCGAGTGACGATAGGTCGGGCTGAAAACCGCTCGTTCGGACAAGGGGAGATTGTTCCACCAGTTCTTGAACATGAGCGGCGATCTCAAGGAAAGCTCGTTCCTCGCGAGCTTTCGAGTCGGGTAGGGCGCTTGCCGTTTTTTGGGTCTTTTCCCGCTTGGGTAAACGTCCATCGGGGGAAAGCGACTGCAAGAATTTCAACAGAGCTTGGCTCT
>CAWVZQ010000126.1:0-7561 GCA_963934405.1 uncultured Opitutales bacterium
GTGTTACACGGTCGTCTAATCCATGGCAAAGGAATCGGAACTTTGCGCGAAACCGTGCATGCGACCCTTCGCAGGTTATCGTTTGTGAAGGGTTTCCGCCTCGGAGACGAGTCTTCAGGTTCTTGGGGCGCAACCCTTTTCGAGCTTCAACCTGAAGACAAACAGAAAGGGACAAATTGACGCTAGTTGGCGGGGCCTTCCTTCCCTGGGGTTAGCGGCGTGCCATAAGGGCACATTGGGTGCGTCGCTTAAATGTCACAAGTTGCTTACTGCCAATATTTTAACAAATCCAAGAGTCTGGACCAAATATTGCATGATTATTGACTCTAACCCATCTGAAATTAAAGGAGTAAATAATTATGCGTATAAATAATCACAACATCGCCAGTTCACTTGAGAATGAATTGAATCAATTTCTTAAACTTGGTCGCCCGATCGTCCCACTTGCTCAGGCCTTTTTGGGATCCTTAGCTCATGATGATCGTAGTGAACCTCGAACGCCTATTAAGTTGGTTGACGAAGAAGACCGCTATGAAATCTTTCTGTCCTTGCCTGGTTTCTCAAAAAAAGAGGTTTCAATCAAGTTGGAGGATGATCTTCTCTTGATTTCTGGAGAGAAAGAGGACGGGATCGTAAACCCGGTCGTCAATGAACCAAATTGTTCCTACTCTCTTAATCTGCCTGACGGTGTAGAAATCGATAAGGCGAAGGCTACTCTCTCTAACGGAGTTCTTACCATCATGTTTCCGAAGTGTGCAAAGGCGAAGCCAAGAGAAATTAAGATTTCTTAGGTTTATGTGTCGATGTGCCGTTTGAAGTTTTAACATGGGAATGGGGCGAGTCTCAAGACTCGCCCCTAGTTGTTTGCTCGCTTTTCTCACTTTTCGAGTTTTGCTAGATATCAGTTCCATCATGCAGAGAGAACTTCCCATTGTTTCTAGAGTCGACGACATCGTTTCTGCCGCCCGTGGTAAGCGGCGTCTGGTTGTTACGGCTCCAACTGGTTCGGGGAAGTCGACCAAATTACCACAAATGTTGCTCGACTCCGGGTCTTTCCCTGATCAAATTGTAGTTCTTGAGCCACGCCGGCTTGCCGCTCGCATGCTTGCACGGCGCGTGGCGAGTGAACGAAGTAGTTCCGTCGGTCAAGAGGTTGGTTATCAGGTACGTTTCGACAATAAAACGTCTTCCGCTACCAAAATCGTATATGTCACCGAAGGTTTGCTTTTACGACGAATGTTGGCTCGACCTGATCTTTCGGGTATTTCCGCTCTCATATTTGATGAGTTTCACGAGCGCAGTCTGGAGTCTGATCTTACTCTCGCTTTGGCCAAAGCCCTCCAAGAGACTTCGCGGCCCGATCTCGCTTTAGTAGTGACTTCGGCGACCATTGCAACTGAGCCTCTTTGTGAATATCTTGGCTCTTGTCCCGTAGTTCAGGTTGATGGTCGCTCTTTCCCTGTTGAGATTTCTTTTGCGGGTGCCGGTAGGGATGAACCTCTATGGCAGAGAGCCGCAAAACAAGTGATCCGCCTCTCCTCGGAATACGATGGGGATTTTCTTGTCTTTATGCCGGGTGCGTTCGAAATCCGAAAAACCATAGAAGAATTGAGCCGTTCCCATTACATGAAAGGATTCGATCTCCTACCCCTTTACGGCGACTTGCCGCCGGACCGGCAGGATGCAGCCATTCGCAAAAGCGAACATCGCAAAGTGGTGGTAGCGACCAATGTGGCGGAAACCTCTCTGACTATTGATGGCGTGCGAGTGGTTGTCGACTCGGGTTTCGCCAAGAAAGCGAGTTTTGATCCGAGACGTGGCATAAATGCCCTTTTGACGGAGCCAATCAGCCGTGCCTCGGCGGATCAACGGTCTGGTCGAGCTGGTAGAACCGCTCCTGGATTTTGCTTGAGGCTTTGGGGCGAAAAGGAGCACGAACGCCGACTTGCGGCGGAAATTCCTGAGGTTTGCCGTTTGGATTTTGCCGAAACTATGCTGAGTTTATTGGCCGCTGGGCAAGAACTTTCAACAGTCTGTTGGTTTGAGCAACCCACAGAGTTAGCCCTCGAAAAAGCCCAAAGTCTACTGGCTGATCTCGGAGCTCTAGACATTGATGGATCCCTGACGAACCGAGGGAGAGAAATGGCTGCTTTCCCTCTGCATCCACGTCATGCCCGAGCATTACTCGAAGCTCGAGCTCGAGATTGCCTTCCTGCCGTTGCCCTTGCCTTGGCTCTAAGTCAGGATCGTCCGATTTTGCTACCTTTGCGCGACAAGCGTCTCGAGAGAGAGCGGGAAGATCTTTTAGATGCCGATCAAGGTGAAATCGCCACCGATTTTTTTCGTGTGCTGCGTGCTTGGAGTTTAGCAGCTGAACGAAACTTCGATCCTTCGCTCTGTCGAGATATCGGCATCCATGCAGGCCGTTGCCGAGATGCCTCCCGCCTTTCTGCACGTTATCTTTCTCTTGCCGGCATAGACAACGATGACGATCTATCATGTTCTCCTTCAGACTTGGCTAAATGCCTATTGTGCGCTTTTCCCGATCATGTTGGCAAGCGTCGTAACTCAGGGATGCTCGTGTATGCTCTTTCAAATGGAAAAAATGGCGAACTTCGTCGGCAGAGCACCGCCCGCGATGCCGATCTCCTTGTTGCCGCGGAATTAGATGAAATTGAAATGCGCGGAAACGTGGGCCTCGTTTTGAGTCTTGCCACGGAGGTCCGCGAGGAATGGCTCGAAGAAATATTTCCCAAAAGTTTTTCACACCGAGTGGAAACTTATTTTGACGAAGAATCCCGAATTGTCGTATGCCGACGGATTAAAAAGTTTCGCGATCTCGTTCTCTCGGAGGAAAACTCCGGGGAACCCACTTCCGAGGATGCTGCTCGCGTTCTTGCTGCTGAAGTCTTGTCAGGGCGTTTGCGGCTAAAGCATTGGAATGCCGCATGCGATCGTTTTGTAGCCCGCGTAAACTTTGCCGCCACCCAATGTCCTGAGCTTGAAATTGAGCCTATCGACGATGCCGCCCGTCGTCTGGTGCTTGAACAGTTTTGCCTCGGAGAAAAAAGTTGGCGATCTGTTCGCAACAAGGATGTCTTTCCCTTTCTGTGCGAATGGTTATCACGCGAACAACGAGCCGCTTTGGATCAACTTGTTCCGGAGGAGATCAATCTTCCCGCTAGGAAAAGCCCCGCTCGACTTCGCTTCGACGAGGATGGCGAAGTTACCCTCGCCGCCACCGTCCAAGACTTGTACGATCTCGACAGCACGCCGACGATTGCCGGTGGAAGCTATCTTTTGCGAGTCGAGGTACTAGCTCCCAGCCGCAGACCCGTTCAAGTGACTCGTGACCTTTCCGCCTTTTGGAAAGATTCCTATTCGACGATTAAGAATGAGCTTGCCGGTCGATACCCCAAGCACGAATGGCGCTGAAATTTTGCTTGGACCGAACTCTTCTACGACGCTTGTTCGATTCTGTACAATGGCGGCTTTTTGGTCTGCCGAACGATGCGAACCGAGCTGAACGAGGTCGTTACGGAGAGTGGCTTTCTCGTAGATACTTGAAGGGCAAAGGCTACTATGTTCTCGTCGAAAACTGGCGTAATCCTATGGACCGAAGAGATGAAATCGACCTAATCTGCAAAGATAGGGAGGTGCTGGTTTTCGTAGAGGTACGAGCTCGTTCGACCTCTTCTCTTGTTTCCGGTTACGATAGCCTTTCTCCTCGTAAAAGAAAAGTGCTTCTTAGGGTCTGCAAGGGTTATCTCAATCAACGGAAGCAAAGGCCCGAGCATTTCCGTTTAGACGTAATGGAAGTTGATTTACCTTCCGGCGCCAAAGGCAAACCGGAAATTTTTCACCACGAAAACGTTGCGTTGTTCCCCCCTCGATTTCATTAGATACCTGTTAATCTTAAAATTTATGTCGCAAGAATTATCTTCTACTCGCCAAAGTCGGGATTCGAGTCGTAAAGCTCCACCGACTATTATTGTTATTTTCGGCGCATCGGGCGACCTCACAGCCCGCAAGCTTTTACCCGGACTTTACAATCTTGGATTTGACGATTTGCTCTCCGAGCATTTTCACCTTATCGGATATGGGCGAAGTGAAATGTCCGACGAAGCTTTTCGCCAGAGCATGCGAGATGCCATTTGGAAGCACTCCCGCCGGCCTCTTAATGAAGAAATTTGGGGGCAAATGTCCGGTAATCTTCACTATCATGCAGGCCCTTACGACGCACCGGATTCCTTCGACCGACTTAGCAAACGCATCGGTGCAATCGAAAGTTCGATCGGGACCGAGACGCAGTGCCTCTTTTATGTTTCGACTCCGCCAAGCGTTTTTAAGCCTATCTTGGAAAACCTTGGGGATTCAGGTTTGGCTCGTCGCCATAGGCACACTCCTGCCTCCTCAAAGGTCGTAATCGAAAAACCATTTGGTCGTGATCTTTCTTCCGCTCAGGAACTTAATGCAATTATAAATCGAAGATTTGACGAGTCCCAAGTATACCGCATCGACCACTACCTTGGAAAGGAAACCGTACAGAGTCTTCTCGTGCAGCGCTTTGCAAACTCCATTTTCGAGCCGATCTGGAATCGCCGTTACGTTTCCTGCGTTCAGGTCACTGTGGCTGAGACCATAGGAGTTGGGTCGCGAGGAGGTTATTATGACCGAAGTGGCGCATTAAGGGATATGGTTCAGAACCACGTCATGCAGTTGCTTGCTCTTACCGCAATGGAACCGCCCTCATCTCTCGATCCCGAAGCGATTAGAGACGAAAAAGTAAAGGCTCTCAGGGCGATTCGCCCACTCGATCTCGACGGAGATGATACCGATGTCGTTCGCGCACTCTACAAGGAAGGCTTGGTTGGAGGCGAGAAAGCGATCGGCTACCTACAGGAAGAAGGTATCCCCGAAGATTCCTCTACCGAAACCTACACGGCAATTCGTTTGTATCTTGATAATTGGCGATGGAAAGGCGTTCCGTTCTATCTCCGTTCGGGTAAGTGCATGTCGCGCAAAGCCAGCGAAATTACGGTTCAATTTAGTCGACCACCCGCAATCCTCTTTGGTGAAGGAGACCGTTTTGACATATCTCCTAACTCTCTAGTTATACGCATTCAACCGAACGAAGGCGTTACTCTAACCCTAAATTCGAAAAAACCGGGACTGGCGACTCAACTCCAACCCGTCGAACTTTCCTTTGGTTATGACACCACCTTCGGTTCTGATACTCCGGAGGCGTACGAGCGCCTCATCCTCGATGCCATGAACGGAGATGGAACTCTCTTTATTCGAGGAGATGAAACGGAAACTTCTTGGGGTCTCCTTACGCCCGTGCTTGAGCACTGGGCTGGAAGTGGAACCAAAGGACTCGGCACCTATACGGCCGGAACATGGGGACCGCTCGATGCAGACAAACTTCTCATCAAAAACGGTCACGAATGGCAAGTCTCCGGAATTTAAGTTGATCTCTTGGCAACACTATTTTTTTTGCTTTTACAAGCTTCTGATTTGTGAGCCATAGCATTTGCTTAGCCGTCTATCATTTTGAAGACGGCAATGATAAAGCTGTGCTTTTGGTGAGGAGGGAATACTAATACCATAGTTCCTCACCATTAAAATCAAGGAACCAAATCTACTTAACTTAGGGAAGTGGAGGCAAGGGAGGAAGTCCACCGGAGTCGCCAGGTGGAGCATCTGGAAGTGGAGGAAGGACTCCGGCATCTTCGCCTTGTGTATCAAGAGGAGGTAAAGGGGGAGGCAACGCGGGGTCAGGTGCAGGGGTAGGAGGTGGCGGAACCGGCAAGGCATCAGAGGATGCCGGATCGGCACCCGAAGAATCAGAATCGATCGGGGGGAACCTCGGAAGGTCGCTGGCGGGAGCTGGTGGCGTTGCAGGTGGGAAATCTGGCGTTGCCGGCGGTTCTACGGGGGCAGGAAAATCCAAAGGTGCTCCGGGAAGAGGATCAACGCTTCCGGGAACGGAACCGCTATCTAGAGGAGGGAAATCGGGAAGGCTATTGTCAAGCGGTGGCAGAAGTGGAGGTGCGGGAGGAAGTCCTGAATCATGTGGAGGAGGTGTAAGCGGGATTTCACTGGTGGGGATCGGAGGAGGAGGAAAAATCGGATCAGGAGTAAGTGCGTCGGAAGGAATTGCAGGATCGGTGACGTCAAGTGGGGTACCGGGAAGTGGTTCTAGACCTCCGGTAGAAGTTGCATTGTCAAGTGGAGGAAAAGTCGGGGCTCTGGTAAGCGGAAGGGGATCCGGCGTTGAAACCGGAGACAGTTCCGGAAAACCAGATGTCGCAGGTAAACTGGTATCTAAACCTGCAGGATTTGCAGGAAGACCCGGCAAGGCATCCGAGGCAGTTCCAGAAGTAACGGGGGTGACCGAAGATGGTTCGATGGGAGGGAACGATGGAACTGGATCAATCGAGGTTTCGACCTCGGGAAGAGCGGTTTGCCCTTCGGGAATAGATGTATCGGTGGTAATGCCCAACTCAGTACTCGGAGAACTTGTGCGGACGGGTGCAGGAGTTACGGGCATCGAAAGATCGATCTGGGTGCCATCGGATCTCCAAGTGACATCTTGCCCATGTCGCTGCCCGTTGGTATACGCCCTAACGTACATCTTTTGTCCATTGGGCCACCATCGAGTTACGAGACCGTGCCATTTCCCTTCGTGATAATGACGTTCGTACATCTTTTGTCCTTCGGGAAACCAGCGCGCACTAAGACCGTCTCGCTTCCCAGCTTTATAGGTTTCGTCAGTCGCAACAAAATCACGACCATTTTCATTTTCGATCGTAACGATTCGTCCGGAGAAGGGTTCGTTGGCAAAGGTCTTGAAGAGTAAACCATACCGACGCTCAAAAAAAGTGTCGTACTCATCGGCTTTTACCTGAACGGCATCTTGGCTTGCCGGAATCGCAACGCTACGAGATGCGTGCTCGTAAGTGTTGGTGCAACAAGTCAAAGAAAGGCTGGCACAGGCCAGAAAGATATTAAAGATGGGCGAATTCATGACTTTAATCCTAGGAAAAACGATCTTCTTTGCAAGGCAGAATAAGAGATCCCTTACATTTGGATTGCCCTCAAGATTTATTTGTGCTTATGGCAACTATCTTGCTGATTAAGTCACTACAGGTTAGAACAAAGAACCGACCCATGTCCTGCCTTCCTAGTTTTGTTCCTTATTTTCGCGGAAAAAAACTTCAGTTTCTTGATTGCCTTTCTATCAAAAACGATCAAAAACGATCAAAAGCAATCATCAGTATAATTGTTGGCAAACTAATACAAAAATGAACTTACAGGAACTAATATATTGGATTCCGGCGGCTGGTGTCGTCGCACTTCTTTTTACATTTTGGAAGACCTCCCAAGTCACTGCGGCAGATGCGGGGACCGAACGCATGAAGAACATTGCCAAGGCGATTCAGGATGGGGCCATGGCCTTTCTAAAGGCAGAGTACCGCGTTTTGGCCATATTCGTTATATGTGTGGCTGCACTTTTGGCTTGGAGCGGATACGAAAATGAAAGCTCAGATCCATTGGT
>CAWVZQ010000127.1:0-7532 GCA_963934405.1 uncultured Opitutales bacterium
CAATTTTTCATCGAGGTCGAGAAGAAACGTGTGGAAATGGAAACTGCTTTCAAGTCTGCGGGGAATGAGGTCGAAAAGGCAAAGCAAGCCCGTGCAAACGCTGAGAAAGCGGCCGAGACTGCAGAGGTTTTTGGAAAAAAGGTTCAAGACGATCCGGCCAAGCCGGAACCTGAAAAGCAGAAGGCGAAACAGGAAGCCGCGACCAAGCGCAAGTTAGCTACTGATGCAAAGACAGCCCATGAGAACCTAATTAATTCAAAGCTGAATCCGGCCAAGCAGAAATTGGATGCTTCCGACAAGGCTGTCGTTGATGGGAAATCCAAGAAGGAGGCCGCCGGCAAGGAGCTTGCCGCGGCAGAGGGAGAGGTCAAAAAGGCCGATCAGGCGATCGTCGTCTCCGATACGGGTTTCAAGGATGCCGAGAAGAAGGCGAACGAGGCCAAGGTGGAAGCTGATAAAGTTCGAAAGGTTCGTGACGACGCGACCAAGTTGCTTGCGGACGCCAAGAAGGTTTTTGGCGAGGCCCAAAAACTTCGAGACGATTCCCAAAAGGCGAAGACAGATGCGGAAGCCGATGCAAAGAAAAAGGAAGCTGCTTTGACGAAGGCCGAAAAGGAATATCTGGACATTGAGAATCCTCGGGCTCAGTTCGAACGGGAGTTGAAGCGCGCCGGCCAAGACCTCGTCAAGGCCGAGGTAAAGGAAAAGGAGTACCAAGCGTACAAGGTCTCTGCCGAAAATGACGAGAAACGAGAAATTGATGAGAATAAAGTCGCCAAGGATGTTCTCGCTGCTGCCGTTAAGACTGTTTTGCGGACAGTATGCTTTTCTTCCGATGGTTCCGTCGTCTTTGCCGCGGGGGATGGAAAGTATACTCAAGCGTGGAGCGCGGGTGACGGGCAGACGCTTGAGTCGATCGAATTAGGTGAGGACGGAGTGGACTTTCTTGCTTCCACGGGAGAGGGTAGCCTCTTTGTCGTCAAGGGAGATACTTCCGCCTTGTGGGATGTTTTCGGAAAATGGGAATTGAGCAAGGTGCTCGGCGGAGACGATGCAGCCTCTCCAATTGTTAATCGGGTAACTTCCCTCAATTTTAGTCCGGATGGAAAACAACTCGCCAGTGGCGGCGGAGATCCAAGTCGAACCGGAGAAATACTCGTCTGGAATGTCGAAGACGGTAAATTGATCCATAATCTTCCCGGCGTTCACAGTGACACCGTTCATGCCATCGAGTTTTCCCGCGACGGTAAGCGTTTGGCATCGGGTGCAGCCGACAAGTTTGCCCGTGTCACTGAAATCAAGAGCGGGGCTCTCGTCCATTCTTTCGAAGGTCACACACACCATGTCATGGGAGTAAGTTTGCAGGCAAACGGTCGTGTTCTCGCAAGTGTCGGGGCGGACAAGGAGATCAAGGTCTGGAACGTCGTGAACGGAGACCGAGCTGGCAAGGGTGGCGGCTATACCAAGGAAATAACATCCATTCGTTTCGTAGGCTATGGAGACAATGCTCTCATCACCACTGCAGACAAGAAGGCCAAGCTCATTCGGGTGCCTCTTGGCAACCCGGCGAATGTTCGGGACCTTGCGGGAGTCGGCGACGTCATGCATGCAGGAGACGTCTCACGTAATGGAAAGGTTGCCGTGGCAGGAGGAGAGGATGGGGTTTTCCGCGTCTGGAACATTGCGGACGGCAAAGCTTTGCAGACCTTTGAACCTCCCGCCAAGGAAGACCCCGACGGCCTTACTGCGAATTGATGGTGGTGGTCGATCTTTCCCGAAATGATTGGGCGAGTTCTTTCACGAAACTGGAAATTTCGAAGCTATTCTTCCTTAAGGGTGGAAAGCATTTCCGCATCTAAGTACTTCTTTACCGTTCGGCGATCGATGCCGAGGCGCCGAGCCACTTCTTCGTACTTCCCTGTCTTTGCGTAGACAAGGGTGACGTAGCGGCTTTGTAATTCCTCGAGGGGAATAGACCCCTCAGTGAGGTCGTTCGCAAGCAGTTCTGCCTGCGAATGGGGAATCGATAACTCTTCCGGATGGTATTCACGGTGAATGAGTATGTTGCGGACACATTGCTGGAGTTCGCGGAAATTGCCTGGCCAAGGGTAGTCCGAACCGAGTTTACGGTTTATCCAATTGCAGGTTTCATCAGCCAGTGCAGAAGCTTCGTCAAGACCAGCTACTCGTCCGGCTACGAATTCGACGAGGTGCTCGAGCTCGCCTGGCGAATCTCTCAGTATCTCTTCTAGTGAGGGAGTACTTATTCGGTTAGAGCATAAACGATAGTAAAAATCCTCACGGAATCGTCCCGCCTTCATTTCCTCTGCAAGGTCTCTGTTTGTCGCTGCGATCACCTTGCCTTCGAATCGGGTGGGTTGAACTTCCCCGAGACGCTGGAAACGGCGGGTCTGAAGTACGCGGAGGAGTTTTACCTGGGCCTCCGGTTTTGTCTCGGTAATTTCGTCGAGGAAGACGGAACCATGCATTCCACAGGTTTCAAAGTAGCCTTTCCTGTTCTGGAGCGCTCCAGTGAAGGCTCCCTTGGCATGTCCGAACAATTCTGACTCCAGTAAGGTTTCCGAGAGAGCGGACAAGTTAATGGGGTGGAATGCGGCGAGGAAGTCCGACGCGAACCTGCCCGTTTTTTCATCATAGGGAATGAAGCGCGAAAGGCCGATGGCGCGAGCCACCAGTTCCTTACCTGTGCCGGATGGTCCGCTTATGAGCGTGGTAATGTCTCCAAGACGACCACAAAGGGAACGTAGGTAGCGAAGCATGTCGTGTGTGAAAATAGACTCCCATACTCGAGCTCGTAGGGCTTCGAGTGCGGGAGAGTTTCCGACTATGGCATTGAAAATATGGAAAAACGCGCGCCTGACCTGAAAAAACAGGGCGAAAAGGTGGGACGCGGAAAATCCCGCGGGGGTTAGATTTTCCTTTTCGGGAAAGAACCAGGAGAAATGTTCGGCGAAGGCGCGGAAGAAGACCCCGTGGGATTCACTTTCTGTTTCGCGTTCGTGAGCCCGTTCAATTTTTTCTATAAAGTAATCCCGAACTTCGTCGAAAAGGGCAAGGAAGGCAAGATCGCGATAGAGGGCGAATTCCTTCGCCGGGAGTTTTCCCTTGCCCTTGCGTTGGAGGATGGTTTCCCGAGCCTTGTCGGCTAGTTTTCCCGCAGCTCCTAGTTTCACTAGATTGGGGCTGAATAAACGCCGGCTATGTTCTCCGATGTTTGGCGAACTCGGATCTTTGTAATCGTTACCCAAAATTGCTCTCTCCAACTCTCGTCGCTTGGGAGTGAAGGGATTGCAAGCAAGCAAACTAGAGAGGTTTTCGGCCGAACGACGTTCGTCTGAGGAGAATATTTGTGTCATGCTATCTACTCAAAGACCAAATAGATGATTGGGCAAGGGAAACATACGTAGGATGCTGTGCTTTGTACGTTAAATGTATTTTTATTCGATAGGTATTTCTGGGAACCTAAGTGCTCCGATTTGCTGTATAACAGTTATAAGTATCTTTACCAAAGCAGTTTAGGTACGATAGAATTCTGTCTTGAAGTGTCCTTCCGAACTTGGCGCGAAATCAGCGAATAGAGAAGCATGAAAGTGAAACCTATTACTGACCGAGATTCCCACATACTCCAATCACATGGCTCACGCCGGCATGGGTTTGATTTCAAGCCGAGTAAGGAAGAGCCTTTGAATGTAAATGAATTGAGCGGCCGATTATTTGGCGGGAGGATGTCGAGCCGCTTTTCCGGATTGGCGTCTTCCTTTTTACGTTTTTCGCATTTGAACGACGTTTATCATCAATCGGATTCAAGGATTCGTGAAGAAGAGGGGGAGGGAAGTATTTTCGAGGTCACCTTGGAAACTTTAGGTTCACATCTAGAAATATCCGACAAAGACTTGGATCGAATCCCTGAGGAGGGTCCCTTGTTGGTGGTGGCGAACCATCCCCTCGGTGGCTTGGACGGTTTGGCCCTGATGAGCTTGATCCTCAAGCGTCGGCCTGACTGCAAATTGCTGGCCAACTCCATTTTGGCACGCTTCGATGCGTTTCGTCCCTTCCTCATCCCTGTCGATGTCCTTGGAGAGGAAAACGCATCCACTAAAAATGCGTCTGCGTTAAAAGGAGCCATCAACTGGATGAAGAACGGTTGTTGTCTGGCGGCTTTCCCAGCTGGTCAGGTTTCCAATTGGAGACTGGGGACTCGTTGCGTGTCTGATCGAGCGTGGAATCCGGCGGTTGCAGCCATCGGGAAAAAGACCAATGCCTCGGTGGTCCCAGTTTTTTTCGAAGGACGTAACAGTGCTTGGTTTCAAGGGGCTGGCTATCTGCACCCTCGATTACGCACCATGTTACTTGGAAGGGAGTTGTGGAATCGTCGAGGGTCTATGATTAGGGCACGGGTTGGTGAACCTCTCGCACCCTCCCGTGTGAAGAATTTCTCCGGAGTCGAGGATTTGAATGACTATCTTCGACTCAGAGTGGAGGCTTTGCGTGGCACGGCAAATCAACCTAAGCGGCGAATAGAGAAAAAAACTCTCGATCCCATCGCAAAGAATCCATTGCGCGAGGACGTGGCGCGAGAGGTTCGAAACCTACCGGAAGAGGCGGAACTGGCTCGCAAGGGAGATTTTGTAGTCTATTCGACACAAGCCACGAACATACCGAACATTATGCGCGAGATTGGTATTTTGCGTGAGATGACTTTCCGTGACGTGGGGGAGGGGACGGGCAAGAGCATCGATCTGGATTCCTTTGACGATTACTACCACCAGCTTTTTGCGTGGGACGAGAAGGCTCGGAAAATTGTCGGGGGTTACCGCTTGGCGGTGACCGACGAGGTGCTTCGGGAAAAAGGTCGGCAAGGGCTTTACGTAAGTAACCTGTTCTCACTGAGGAAGAGCTTTTATAAGGCCATGGGACCTGCGGTGGAATTGGGACGTTCTTTCATTCGACCCGAATACCAACGCAAGTTATCGTTGCTTGGTTTGCTTTGGCGGGGAATCGGCGAATTCATTAACCGCCGACCCACTTGCTGCGTACTCTATGGCCCAGTTAGCATATCGGCGGATTACGCCCCAATTTCTCGCAATCTCATGGCGCGTTTCCTTCGCCGCAAGGAATGGTCTCCGAATATGGCTAGGCGAGCTCGGGCAAAACATCCTTTTCGCGGTTCGCATTTGCCGTTGGCCTTAAAGCGCTGGGTGCGGGACGAGGGACGTAGCATTGAGGAGATTTCTGCAATCGTTTCCAGTGTGGAGCAGGATGGCAAGGGAGTGCCGGTGTTAGTGAAGCATTACCTTAAGTTAAATGGCTCCTTTGTGAGCTTTGGCGTGGACCCGAACTTTGCCAATGCCCTCGACGGACTAATTGTGGTGGACATGCGGGACATGAGCGATGCTCACCTTCGGCGCTACTTTGGCGAGGAAGGGATGAAACGCATGACCCAAGCTCGCGAAGAAAGACAAACGAACTACTTAAATTAACAGCAATAAAGGAACTAGACATGAAGAAATCAAAAATATCTGTAACCATACTTTTTTCGTTGGCGATTATACTTATCTTTGGCGGATGCCGGTCGCGATCGATATCGAGCATCAGCAGTCATTCGGGGGGCGACGGCTACCGAGGAGAGTTAAATGAACTTTCGGTACTTGGAGTAAGGATCGATGAGAATGTTACGGATACGGACATTTCAGCTGTTCTTGCTGCTAGAGAAGGAAAGCCTGTGGTATTGAAGCGCGGGGATGTTCTCGCCGTCATACAATCGGGAGCCCGTTTTCCAGACAAAGAGATGTCGGATCCGCTCGAAACTCTTTCAAAAGTCGTACCTTTGTCGGGGGTTCCTCCCAAGGAACAAAATTTACATGGACGTGAACGAAAGAGCAAAGACCCTATCCGCATCGACCGTTCCCTACGTATGGCGGCGGCCAAGGGAGGTGCACATAAATTACTCGTATACTGGGGAATTCTCGAGTCTGCGGCAGAACCCGAACAGGCGGCCAAACAACTTTCTTGGGTTCCGTTGTTGGGGCGAGTCATCCCTGATGAAACTCAGCATGTCCAAATTCGAGTTAAGGCAGCCTTGATAGACGTTGCGACCGGAAACTGGACGATGATTCGTACCGAACCGATGCAGGATAAGCGAATGAGTTCACGACTGACTCGAGATAGTTCCGACCTGAAGCAGATCATGAGGCTTAAGGAAAAAGCCTATGCTCAATTCGCTGAAGATTTGAAAACTCGTTTCCTGTTGTGATTTTACAAGGAGATCATCGATCGCCTTAACTATCCAAGTGACCAAGATGCCGTTCAGGCGAGATCTTGTCCCTGACGAGTTGCTTGAGGGTTTTCACGTCGGGAAAACCTCCGTCTCTTTTTCTGCACCAAATCAATTCTTCTCCACAGGTAATTCTGAAACGACCTGATTCCGTCCGGCAGGGTCGCAAACAGACCTCATCAATTTCCGTTTCGAAGGTTGAGAGGATTTCCTGAGCCATCCATGAGGACCTGAGCAGCCAGCGGCATCCCGGGCAATATTCTATGACGATATTGGATTCTTTCATTTGAATTTAGGTGGGTTTTCTCTCCTGTCTTCTTTCCTTGACGAAGCTTTCGGGCGATATCCCGTAGACTGACTTAAAAGTCCTTGAAAAATGATAGGGATTCTCGAAGCCGAGTTCAAACGCGACGTTTTTGACAAGCTTTCCGGAGTTTAGCAGCAGAGAGACTGCATGACCCATTTTAAGGCGGATCAGAAACCGATAGGGGGTGTCCTTGTGAAACCTTCTGAAAATTCTCGATAGATAGGCGGCATCGACGTTCACTTCGTCGGCAAGTTGTTCAATGGATTTGATGGTGAAGTAATTTCTCCTCATATAACACAAAGTCCGGTGATAAGTGTCCCATGACCGAGACTCCGATTGAGTCAATCCGTTTGATTTTTCGGAAATCTTGAGAATCAGCGCTTTGGCCAGAGAGTTGCAAATCTCCACCCCATGCTCGGACTCAAGGTTGGCGTTGCTGAGGATGAGCTCAAAAAGCTCCATGATTTCGCCAAGGGAACGTATTTTAAAGAGCCCGAACGGTTTGGATCCCAAGGCCCCGAATGGTCTCATGGCCGAATCGTGCGCACAGACCAAAAAATATTTCAGCATGGGTTTTTTGGCTGAATTTTCAATGCGATGAGGAATGCCTCTTCCGTAACTGAAGATGGAACCTGGTTTCAAGCGGTACGGCTTCCCATTGAGGATAAGCGAACCCTCTCCTTCCATTACGAAATCAAAAATCGTGAAACCAAGATTCTCCACTTCTGTGGTGTGCTGTGGGAAAGTCTGCCGGTCCACAATATATTCGGGAAGACATCGCTCGCACCCTACGCTGACCACCCGCAGGTCTTCGGGTGCGTGCTCGGGTATACCAAAGAATATATGCCGGGCATCGGTCACTTGTTTGGAGAAATGGCTTTCTTTTGCTTGCATCTTAATGCTTTCTAAAGTCAAAAATAGATATGCGAT
>CAWVZQ010000128.1:0-7511 GCA_963934405.1 uncultured Opitutales bacterium
TTACCGCAAGTCCCCTTCTCGGGTTCTCCACCCTCCAAAAAGACCAAAGCCTTTTCATAACTTCGGTTTTCAAGAAAATGCCTCAATCGACCAGGCAATTCATTTCCCCGCTCGGCCAAAACCTTGTCCAGCGCTTGAATAGCCATTGGCAACTCCCCAGCGACGCCATCGGCTGAAAAGACAATTGTTCTCAAATGATTCCGGACTTCATCCATGATTAGCTATTTTTCGAATCAAATGCCCCAAGCCAAGCCGAAAACAATAGGACTACAAAACTCCTGCACCGAAAAATACATTTTGAAAAACCACCAATCAAATTGCCTAAAAGCCTAGACGGGATCAGGGGAGTTTCCCTATTTTAATATTACCTCCAAATTGATCGAAAGTTGATCGGTCGTGCATTAAGTTTCCGCCAGACTTAATGTTCTGGAGGAAATTCACCCGGCCTAATTGTTGGGCCAAAGGGATATCCGTTCCAAAATTGGGATAGCGCCCATCAATAGGGCCTTTGAGGCTATTCAAGTTAATGTTCGAACTACCGGGGAAATCGATGTTCATGAGGCGAATGGTGGAAGCCTCCATAACGATTTTGGGTATATCTCGACTGAAATTCAAACCGTCTACGTATAAGTTTTGGGTTGCTTTTAAAGTTGCGAGACCAGAGGCATCCAATTCCGAATCTCGGAGAGTCAGATCACGCAAACTACGTATGGTCACCTCGCGATTCCCTTTTAATGTAGCGTACTGCAATAAAACGTCTCGACGAACCGATAGAACCAAATCATTCGTCGCCGCATCTAAAGTCACCCCCTTGGTGGTCTCAAGTGACCCGCCACTCATCAATACCACCCTAGCGTTCTCACCCCTTCCAAACTCGGCAAAAGACACTTCGTCCCTAATTTTCAATTCTTCTGAGGCACTAAAGATAAATAAGTCCGTAGTAGATCCGACGCCACCTGCTACCCGATAGGCACCAGGAGTCATTTCGACGTTGCGACCGCCAAGAAAAGATGCTTCTCCAGCGACAAAAAGATCATCTTCCAAGTAACCGTAAACGGATGAAACCTCGCTATAGAAAGGGTTGCTCAACACTTCATTACCGCTTAGCAAAACACTTTCCTCAATTTCTCCGGGCACGGTGAAATCGGTCAGCAAAAGGTTGGCAACTTCCCCTAACCTCTCTAATTCGGGAGTCAACTCACCGCCACCAAGTTGCAACAATTCATTAAGAATGGCGCTATTCCCGGATTCCTTGAGCGTTTCCGACAATTTAAGAACATTGGAGTCTGTTCCTATATCCGGGACATCGAGAGGAGCTGAGGAAGGGTTGGAAGCTTGTAAGTTCTCGGCGGACAGAATGACGGTCAAAGAAGACTCCTCATAACCTTTTCGAATTAGCCCAAGAAGCATTTGGTCATCTGAAAGGGCTAGCAAGCGCACTCGGGTCTCGCTACTGTAGTTTAAAAACCTCCAAATATCCAATTCTTTCCCCGAGGGTAAACCAAGAAGGCGATTCGCCGTCTCCTTGCCTGCCGCAAGCAAGGCATTCTGCGTACTTGTAGAGAAACTATAGAACATCCGCGCCTTGTCGTCCGAAAAGCCCATGCTGGCCACCTTGAAGGAAAGCTCGTTTGCCTTGCCCAGCTTACGAACTTGTTTGGCCGCGGGGTTGTTCTCAAGAACTTGGCCCGTATCCACATTGGGTTGACCGGCGGCGTGGATTGCCGCAGGAGTCCTCTCGGCGGTGGATTCGTCGGAAGAAACTTTTTCGTCGGTTGGTTTATCCTTGCTCTTCTGGTCAGTCGGTTCGCCCTCTTCCTGAGGATCAGACCCATCGTCTTCCCTCAAGCCTTTATCCTCAATCATCAAAGCATCACCCATCGCTTCGCTCAAGACACTTAGCAAAACGTCATCTGTTACCTGAATGGACTCCGCATTGGTCGCGATAATGCTCTTGGCCGCCAAGGGACTTATTGTTCGGGGCGTTGCCACGCCCGCCGCCGAAATGTCCAGCCCTTGACCAGGACCCACCGCAACTGATTGAACACCCCCCTTAGGAGTAAAGATTACCGTCGATTCCGTCACGTCGAGTTTGATACCGGCACCTGGGTTTTCTGCCAGTCGAAATTGGGTCCCCCGAATGCCCGCCATGCCTGACGGCGATTGAATTTGCAAACTCGATGCACGGTCTAGTTTTTTTGTAGTCACCACGATGGAACCCCAATCCAGATCTAACTTAACGCTCGACTTGCTCGGTTCCGTTTTAAGGTCGGAAATCTTACGGCCGGCCGCATCAAAAGGTTCCTGAGAAAATTCGCGAATCTTCAATTTCGTCTGCGACTCGAGTGTGGTCACCGTCCCGTTCGACAGTAACAGCACGATCTTGCCACCCACTCCCGCCTGGGCCACATTCCCCTCAGCCAAAGCTGACCCGATGGCAGTCTTGCTCGACGGCAGAATCTGGCCTTGGGAATCGAGAAATCGGGTCGGTCCATCTTTGGCCGTAATTATAACGACCCCACGACCGGTACCATCCTTCAGTGCCTGTCCAAGCAAGTGCGATATAGGCAAAAGAAAAACGACGCACATACAACCGCACAAAGTCAAGTAGCCTGATGAGATGATTTTCATTGCGATCCTTTCCCTTCGGTTAAATCCAGCCAAACACCGTCCGCATAACGATAAAAAACGCTTCGGCCTTCAACTTCACCGAAAAAGTAGTGCCAAGAAGCATCATTTTGAACATACAGATAAGGGAAAATGCCGGGCGCCGTCCACATCCAACCTAACTTTCCCTGCGAGAACCAGACTCCGTTCCCACTAGAAGGCGTTGGATACAACCAACCCAACGCCTCGTGGTTGATCCAACCATTCTCCGCCAAGAAGAAGTTGCCGAACCACGAACTCATCCACCAATTAGGGGCGGAGAGGGAAACTTCCGCATTCGCCCAGAAGGGTCCTACCGGTTCCTTTGGGGCCACAAAACTTTCTTGGGTGCCGTAACCGACTCCTTCAGTGTTCGAAGCAAACGCCCGGTAGAAATAATTTTTGCCAATCGACAAGTTACGAGGACTCAGTTCGAACCGATCCGCACCTCGCTCTGCCCAAAGGACTATATTTAAAGGATTATTCAGCTTGGGATCAGGCTGCAAACCTAGAACAAATCCTTGTTCGGAGATTCCTTGGCTCGTGCCCTCGTCCAAAACCTTTCCAGCCAGCAAGAGCATATTTTTTGAATTATTCACTACAGGTACGTAAGTCTCCACGATTGGAGTAAAGGCATCGATTACCCGAATCTCGATCACTTGCTCCAAACGGCCATCGAACATATCTACAGTCTTCACTTTTATCAAGTGAATCTCTTGACTCTCAAAATCCAAGGGACGCCTCGTTCTCAAAGAACCATTAACGGATAAGCTGAATATTTCACCACCTTCAAGCATGGAATGGAAATAGGGATGGGTGCCATTCACATCGTTCGGATCAACTGTCGCTAAACGCCCGACCAAGGTTCCGGCAGGAAGGTTCTCCTCCACCTTGTCGTTCGACAAGTGCAAATCAGTGGGATCGTCGTTATAAACTTCAACGGACATGACAACGGTTTCCGCCGCATTACCACTAGCATCACTCACGTCGAAAGAACTCCCATACACTCCGGGCACATCGACGTTAACGTCATTCCGCACCTTAATCTCAGGAGTCAGGTTACCGTCAACGGAGTCAATCGCCATTACGTTGGGCACCACGAAAGGCATATGTAAGGGGACGCGAACAGAGGTCACACCATCGACCAGTAATATCACTGGCTTTGTAGTATCCACAACTCTCACGGTTCGAGTCACCTGTTTGGCGGGATTGCCGGAGGCATCTGTAAATTCATAGGTCAATTCATAACTCCCGGGAATTTTGACATTCACCGTGCCAGAAGCCAAAATGGTAATGTTTCCATCGATGGAATTACTCAAGGTCGCTCCTGAATCCGTAAAAACAGTCGCCGCTTCATGCAAAACCGTAGGGTTGCCGGTCAAGGTGATCACGGGGCTCGTCGTATCCACAACCGCCACAGTTCGGATCACTCGGGAAGCTACGTTACCTGCGGCGTCCGTAAAGTCATATGTCAAAATATAGATTCCGGGTACGTTTATGTTCACCAAACCAGAGGCGACAAGAACGCCACTACCGTCAAAGGCATCAAGCCAAGTCGCCCCGAAGTCAATGTAAGGCGTCACCGCTTCGTGCGAAATCGCGGGGCTACCAGTCAAGGTGATCACCGGATGGGTGGTGTCCATCACTTTGACAACACGAGTGACAGGTGTAACCGAGTTCCCTTCGGCGTCAGTAAAATGGTAGGTGAGAAGATAGGTTCCTGGAACATTAACGTTCACCGAACCGTGGGCGACTAAGGTTCCATTACCGTCAAGGGTATCCGACCAAATTGCTCCGGGATCTACATATGCCGTCAACACCTCATGCGTAACAATCTCATCCCCAATCAGGCTGACAATCGGGTTGGTCGTGTCCACCACCGAGATCATACGCTTAGCCTGCTTAGCCGCATTGCCGGCAGCATCCTTAAAGTCGTAAGTCAGGAGATATGTTCCTAGAGTATTCACGTGCACTAAGCCAGAGCCAGTTACACTACCGTTCCCATCGAGAGTATCAGACCAAATAGCTCCAGCGTCAATATAGGGAGTTGCCGCTTCGTGCGTTACCGTCGGTTCGCCAGTCAAGCTGATCACCGGATTGATGGTATCCATCACCGTCACCGTACGAGTCCGCGCCAGAGCAGCATTGCCCTCTGCATCCATGAACTCATAGGACAAGACATAAGTTCCCGGAACGTTTACATTAACGGTTTCGTTCGCTGGGAGAGAACCATTCCCATCAACGGCGTCTAACCAAATTGCACCAGCGTCCAAGTATGGATTACCCGCCTCCATAACGAGATGCCCTCCTCCAATAATTGAAATGATGGGGCTCGTACGGTCCAATGCGTAAACAGTCCTTACCACGGGCAAGGCGGCATTGCCCGAACTGTCAGTAAAACTATATGTCAGAGGGTAAGTTCCAGGTATGTTTATGTTCACAAAACCAACCCCTATCAAGGTTCCATCACCATCGACGGCGTCGGTCCAAATAGCTCCGGGATCTAAATACGGTTGACCGACCTCGTGTATGAAAGCGGGGGTCCCTTTCAATTGTATAACCGGAGGAGTCGTGTCCAACACCACTATGTTGCGGGTTATTTCATCAGCCGCATTACCCGCGGCATCTGTGGAATTGTATCGCAACGTATAGGTCCCGGGCTTGCTGAGATCAATGGTTCCGTCAGCCTCGACCAAGCCGAACCCATCCAAGACATCCACCCAAAGAGCTCCGGGATCAACATAGGGGCTGAAGGCTTCGAGAGTTATTTCCGGTAAACCTTGAAGGAAAATGTTTGGCTTTGTGGTGTCTCGAACGGTAACGAACCGGAAAATTCGATCAGCCTCATTGCCTGCAACATCGACGGCATCGTAATAGAGCTGATAGGTGCCGGGGGTTCCTATATCGACGACCCCTTGACCCACCGAGGTTCCGGTCGATGCCACAACACCTCCGGCATCAATCGCATCCGTCCAATAAGCTCCCGCATCGAGGTATTTGTCAAACGCCTCGTGATAGACCTCTTGCTCTCCATAGAGATGGAGGATGGGAACGTGATCGTCAACGTTACCAACGGGAAGCTCCAGTGTTTTTTCGAAACTGGCATTTTTGTCGTCAAAGGCCCTTAGCCTTACGTTATATAGATTCCGATCCTCGTAATCAAAGGGTTGAGCGCTAAACAGCTTGTTGCCCTGAATGTAAAATCCGGAATTGTTCACATCGCTTAACCCGCTTACCAGTTCGTAATGATATGAGCCAGTTCCGTTCAGATCATCGACATCCGCTGCGTGAATTTCCGCCGCCAAGGTTCCGGCCGGTTGGTTCTCCAGTAGGTTGGTCTCAGTTAGATTCAGGTCATGAGGAGGATAGTTGGGAACGATGGGAAACTCTCCGATGTTATTCGACTCATCCCATTCGGGTACTCGCTGATAGGGATCAACGAATACAAAAACCTGAGGAGTCCATGAGGAGATCGGCAAGGTCAAACTAGCGACACCTTGTCCCGAGGGAGCAAGATCAGGCAAGGATGCAACTCCCAATGCTCTTCCCTCTGTGAAAGGATTACCATCGAAAAAGCGAACCAATGGACTCTGGATCACATCACTCGAATTCCCATCATTTTCTACGGTCAACCTGATGGTGAAATTCGAATCCTGAAGATTAAAAGGATCGATTTCCATTACCACGATATTCAAATCCTGCTCAGCCACGTATAGGTCGACGTACTTCGGATTCGACCAAGTTGTCAAATCCTCGTCACGAACCCGAAGCCCGACCTGCCCTTGAAAGGCATGACCATAGGGTCCAAGCTCAATGACCCGACTACCTTCCTGAAAGACTCCAGTCCCATTGAGATCCCAAGAATACCCCGTCACGCTGTCATAAAGATCCAGATCGAAAGATGATCCGCCATCAATAACGAGTTTCTGGTTCACCCTTGCCGAATAAACGGGCATGCGTGAAAATGGGATCGGTTCGGGAATAGCAGGATGATTTCCCGGAATTACCGAAATCGAAAACACCTTAACCGAGCTCTTGGCAGGATCTCCATCGTCCGTCACTCTAATGGCAAATTCCCCTTGATCGATCGATGCGAAACCCGGGTGGGTCGGGCGCAACCCAATCGCATCCGGCGAGTTCCAATCAATCGAGCTCGCCGAACCCGACCAGTTCCATTTCCATTTCCAGTCAGTTATGGATCGCAATGGATCGCTATGATAGGATTTCGCTCCGTCTATAAAAAACGGCTTGTTGGCTGATACCGACTGAGGGAAAGAAGCCTCCGGCATGGGCGAAAAATCCGTCGCTCCGCGGCTAAGGATCCCCAAGGCCAAAGCTGTCGAGAAGGTTGAAGACCTATAGCCCTGCCAATGGCCATCGCCATATTGCCCGAAACCCTTTTCTTTTTCGCGATTTCCTGGGTTCATGCTCGGGTCTAGATTAGCCTCAACCCCTAGGAACCAACTAGCCATGTCCACATCCCATGCTCGCTCCCCCTGCGGGGTTTGAATCATTTTCAGACCAGTGGCGCTCAAACCTTTCTTGACTCCGTAAGCTGCGTAGAGCCCTCTCGTCCAACCATCGGAAGTCATCCAGCAGTCGGAGATGAAAGTAATCGAAGGAGCAGCCAAAGAATCAGCGGGTGAACGTCCCAACCAAGCGTCCGCAGCCAAACGCCCGCCAGTCTTGGTCACATTCAACCAATGAGAGTTCGAACGATATCCCACGGCTCCATTTGCATTCGTGATGGCGGCATAAGCATGATCGATGTTATCCTTAACCCAAGCCGGAACGTTCAGGCCCCATTTTTCCTGAGCCGTCTTCAGCGCAATTACGGGCCACTGCTGGACTGATCCATCATATTG
>CAWVZQ010000129.1:0-7473 GCA_963934405.1 uncultured Opitutales bacterium
CCTCGGCGAACGCCACCTTGAAGGTGGGCGGTACAGGAGTTGTTGAAAAACTTTCGGCCGGATCGAAGCTGAGTGTTGAGACCGGTGGTTTGCTTGATGTGTCGGATATCTCAGGCCAATCCGCGGAGGTGACCTCTGGTGGGACGACTAAGCTGACAGGTAGTTTGATCGACCTTGAATTGATCTCGGCGAATACTGCTACGATTCGGGAGTTTGATTCTCTGTCTGTCGTCGATGTCGAGGTGACTGCCGGTGACTTGTTTCTTACTGCCGGTGAAAACATTGCCATTAACGGAGGTGCTCGCGTTTCGGAAAACATGACGGTTCAGGCGGGCGAACTGGGAACGGGTTCGATCACGAACTCTGATGAAGATGCCTTCGTTGTAGGTGAAACCTTGACCTTGTCGACTGGTTCTTCTGGAGATGTGCGCTTGTCGAAACTCGTGGAAGCGGAAAGAGTGGTGATTTCGGCGGCTGATAGGATAGAACAGATGGGGAACTTTCTTCAGGCTACTTTTCTCTCCGCCTCAGCGGAAGGGATTGAGATGAACATATCGGTTGATGAGGCTGACTTGAAAGCTGGTTCCGGCGGGGTTCTCTTACATAGCAAAGAGACGAGCGGTGAACTGGGATTGACCATTTCCAACGGGCTTGGGGAGGTGGATTTCGTGCATGTAGGCGAGAAGGGGGTTTCGCTTACACTTGATTCCCAGGGAAGTGCTTCGGCCCTTCTTTCCGGTGGTGGTCAACTGGTTGCCCGTGGTTTTGTGGAACAAAGTGACCTTAAGCTCCGCGTTAAAGATGAGGGTCTTCTCGTTCTTTATGGTATAACAGTGGGAGGCGACGCTACTTATACGGCCGATGAAGTGGATTTGTTGGATGATAGCAAAGTCGGGGGTAAACTTCGTATCCAACCCGACGATCCGGGTAGAGACGTCTTCGTGTCGGCATTCTCTCATTTGAATACTGAGCGAATGCTTGATACCCTTACCGTAAGTTACGAGGACTACAAACGTCTGGACTGTGATTTGACTTTGTTGGCCTTTGGTCGAGAAGATGCTCCGGAAAATGTGCTTTCTGCTCAGATGGAAATTTTCCCAGTGTCGATAAGGGCGTCCGCAAGTGGAATTGACCAAGCGGAGAACAGTCGAGTAGAGGCGGAGGTTCAACAGGAAGCGGAACAAAATGCACTTAGATCCCTTTCGAGTGCTTCGGTGCTTGAAGCGAGAAGAGGAGGATTTGAAAAACTTGATGGCGCCTTTACGGTTTCCACTCCATCCAATGAATCTCTCGGGACACTAACTAAACCAAGAACGGATGGGAAGTTGGAGGTGACGAAACAGCAGTTGGCGAGGAAGGTTCAGAACGCTGTCTGGGTCGCCGAGAATTCTGGAAGTCCTGAAGTGGTTCGTAAGGTGACGGAGATCTTGAAGCGAGCGGAAGATGCCTTGGATACTCAGGACGAAAAGGCTTACGAAGAGGCACTGAAGGAACTAGAAGACTTAATTGAATTGCCGAATGAATCCGAAGGGGAGGAGGAACCCGTTCCCGAAGAAGGCACCGAAAAAGGTTCTGAACCAGAGGCTTCCCTGTTTCGTTACTCCCCCCAAGGTGAAATGGCAGGTGAGCGTTTTGAGTACAGTAGCGGCTTGTACGATGGAACCGAAGCGAAGATGGGTGAAGCATCGGCGGAGGGCGTTCACGAGAGTTGCGGTCCCGTCATGGCCACGGCTGGTTTTGGGGTTTTACACATCGCCTGTGGTGCCATGACCGCGCTTTCTCGCATTATCCGCCCTCGGAAGTGGCGCTCCGAAAAAGATAAGCGGGCGGCATGAATGATGGTGCATTCGGGAAAGACCTAATTTGCTCCCTTGTCTAATATTGAGTTTTCCTGATAAGTAATCGGCTTGCCTTGCGAGGACCGAGGCGGGGATAATCATAATGAATGAAAGTCGATTTCGAGTCCACTTCGAGTAGCCCTATGCGGGACAATCCTCTCACATGGAGGCATGGGGTAGATATTGCCTTGTTGCTGGGAGAAGAGGAAAAATTCGCGACTGCAGCCCTTGTGTTGTGCAACGAGTTGAAGGCTCGATTTCGAGCAAGTAGGGCTTCTCTGGGATGGATTGATAACGGGCGAATCGAATTGCAGGCCTCCAGTCACACCAGAGAGTTCGACAGGCGTTCCGTGGAGGCTGCGAACCTTTCCCGGACAATGGAGGAATGCCTCGATCAAAACGAAGAAATCTTCTATCCATCCAGGGGTTCCTCCTTCGTGGCGCGAGAGCATGAAAGGTTCGGAGGGGTTGAGGGGATGGACGCCTTGCTGAGTGTGCCTTTCCGGGTAAAGGGTATGCCCGTTGGCGTAATCACTTTGGAGCGGAACGATGAGCCTTTCTCCGAGGAGGAAATCTATTCCTTGCGTTTGGCAGCGGATTTATCGGCGACTTTTCTTGGAGATCTTCGTGCTCGCTCCCGCTGGTTTGGCGTTCGGCTATTGGTTGCTTTTCGTGACTGTTTAGCGGGTTTTCTAGGTCCAGTCGGCCTCTGGTGGAAGGTGACGGCGTTTCTCGTTTTGACTTTCTTTGTGACGGCAGCCTTTCTTCCTTGGCAATTTCGGGTGGACGCCAATTTTGTTCTGAAGACGGATGGCACCACCTATGTCACTGCCCCTTTCGATGGTTTCATAGGTGAAGTGAATGCTACGGCTGGAGATGCGGTTTCACCAAGTCAATGCTTGTTGATCATGGATACGAACGATCTCCGGGTAAGAATTGCAGAGGCCGAGGCAAAGCACACTCGACAAGAGGCTGAAGAGCGTTCAGCCCGTGGTGAGGGTGCTTTCGCTGAAGCGGAAACCGCCCGACTTCGCACACGTGAGGCTGAAGCTGAACTGAGTTTGTTGAGAAAACGTCTTGAGCGCTCCGTCTTGCGGGCGCAGTTCGCCGGCCTTGTGATCGAGGGAGATCTTCGAGAGCGAATCGGTTCCCCCGTGAAGCAAGGAGAGGTTTTGTTTAAAGTGGCTCAATTGGAGGGGGTTTTCCCCCAGTTGGACATTGACGAGCGTGAGGTTCTCGAAGTCGATGTAGGGGCTCTTGGCGAATCGGCTTTTGTAAGCCGTCCGGATCATCGTTATGCTTTTCGTATTGTTCGAATGGATCCAGCGGCTTTGCCGACCAAGGAAGGAAACGTCTTCCGGTTGCGAGCGGAGTTCTTGGATCCCACGGAGTCGTGGTGGCGTCCAGGCATGGAGGGAGTAGCAAAAATCAACGCGGGTGAGCGAACGCTGCTTTGGATACTGACGAGACGCGGCGTCGACTGGATTCGTTTGAAACTCTGGCTTTGATCTAAACGGCGGCGGTGATGATGATGCAACGGCGTAAGGCGACTTTCAGTGATTCTTGGCACTTGGTTCGTGATGTAAAGGCGTGCTTGCGTGCCGGTGTGCAGGTGGAGAGGCAGCGCTTCCGGGGGCGGATCTGGTATTTGTTGACAGATCCTTTTCGGAACGAATTCTTCAGGGTGTCTCAAGAAGCCTACGCATTCGTTGGGCGGTTGCGAAAGGATCGAACTATCGACGATACATGGAGGGCTTGCATGGAAGCCAATCCGGAGGAATCTCCGGGGCAAGAGGAGACCATCGACCTGCTCTCAAGGCTCGGGCAGGCAAACTTACTTCAGTCTAATCTTCCAGCCGACGCCGAAAAAATCTTAAGGGTAAAGGAGCAGAAACGCGAGCGAATGTGGAAGGCCCAGTTCATGAACTTTCTTTTCGTCAAAATCCCTCTCTTCAATCCGGATCGCTTGTTGTCGGGGTTTCTCCCCGTTGCTCGGTTGGTGCTCAATCCGGTTGGGGTTCTTATTTGGTTTCTCGTAGTTTTATTTGCCGTTGGGATAGTGGGGCAGGACTGGTCGACTTTGGCTAACCAAGGTCAGGGCGTCTTGTCTCCAGGGAACTTGCCATGGTTGTTTGCGGTGTCTGTGGGCCTTAAGTTAATCCATGAATTTGCCCACGGAATTACAACGAAGTATTTCGGCGGAGTTGTCCCCAAATGCGGTATCCTCTGGATGGTTATGGCTCCCTTGCCTTTTGTTGATGCTTCTTCCAATTGGACCTTTCGTCGCCGCCGAGATCGTATGCTCGTTGCGGTTTCGGGAATGTTGGCAGAGCTCTTTGTGGCAGGGATTGCGACGATCGTTTGGCGTTGTTTTGAAGGAGAGGTCCTCGATGCGGTTTGTTACAATACGATGATTATGGCTTCTGTCGTGACCCTTTTCTTCAATGCAAACCCGTTGCTCAAATTCGATGGTTATTATCTGCTGTCGGATTGGCTTGGCATACCGAACCTGCAGGAACGCTCCAAGAGACGTATTCGCTATCTAACTGAAAAGTATGCCTTTGGACTGGAGGAATCGGTCGACCCTGCAGGTGATGCCGCAGAGGGGGGGTGGTTGTGCTTTTACGGAATTGCCTCTGCCGTCTATCGTGTTTTCCTCCTGTTCGCCATCAGCTTGCTTGTGGCTGAACATTTTTTCGAGTTCGGTCTTTTGCTCGGAGCATTTTGTCTCTTTGTCTACTTCATATTGCCCGTTATCAAGTTCCTCAAGTATCTCCTTGTGGATCCTGGGTTGAAGGAAGTTAGGGGCCGGGCTTTGCTCGTGAGCTCTTGCTGCACCGGATTGTTGGCGTTGTCCTTGGGTTTTATACCCTTTCCGGAACACTTTGTGGAGCCGTTCGTCGTTCGTCCTCAGGAAAGGCGAACGGTATACGCGGAAGTCTCCGGTGAAGCATTGGAATGGCTTGTGGTTTCTGGCGATCGGATAGAGGCGGGACAACCACTCGTTCGGTTGCGTAATTTGGAGCTTGAAGCGAAGGTCGAAGCCGGAGAGGCACTGCTTGCTTTGACCGAAGCGGTCTCGCGAGAGGCTCAGCGAAACAACCCCGCGGATGTCTTATCCACTCGCCGACAAGTTGAGTTTCGTCGTGAGGAGCTTGAGGGATTTCGCAGGGAAAGAGCCGGTTTAGTGATCAGGGCTCCCGTTGCAGGCGTTTGGGAACTATTCTTGAACGAGCCTGCCTACGGGGCATGGCTTCGGCAAGGAGAAGCTTTGGGAGAAGTTTGTGTCGAGGGAGACTTTGAGGCTGTCGCCGTGGTTTCTCAAGCCAAGGCAGATCGTCTTTTTGACGATGTTATCGATCAAGCGGAGGGGAGGTTCCCTGGTGAATCGGCCCGCGTGTTTCCTTTGCAGGTAACCCAGATTACGCAATCGGAGCGCGATATCCTACCGTCAGCCGCCTTGGGTTGGGCTACCGGAGGGGACTTGAGATTGGCCGATGGAGACACCACGGGCAAGCAGGTCGCGGAACCATTTTTCGAAATGCGAGCGACCTTCGCTTCCACAGACACTCAATTTTTACATAAGGGAAGGATCGGCTATGCTCGCTTCAAGGTCGGAAGTCGCCCTTTGATTCTACAAGGTTGGGACGGATTGTTGCGGTTGTTGCAAAGGAGACTAAAGCTATGACGCCAACCACACGGTTCGGGCGTAATCCTCTTCCAAAACCAGAACCACCTCCGCGGGGGTTGCTGGCTTTTCTTCGACGTTTGCGAGGATGGGGAAAAGGTGGGGCGCTTGGGCGTTTTCGCTTCCTCAGTTTTGCTACGAAAACTCATCGCCTAATGGAGCAGTGGATTGGGGTTGATGACGATGATTTACGGAAAACCTTAGATGCCCTTAGGATTCAGGCTCGCTATGGTAAGGGTGGTTCGCCGAGCTTTTACATGGAGGCTTTGGCCGCCGTGGGGGCTGCGGCTGAGAAAACCTTGGGCTTAAAGCCGTATCCTGAGCAACTTGCTGGCGCCTCGGCCTTATCCAATGGTTTTCTGGCCGAGATGGCGACGGGTGAGGGGAAAACCCTGGCGGTGGCTTTGGCCGCTGTACAGGCTGGCTGGCAGGGCCGCCCTTGTCACGTCATCACGGCGAATGACTACCTTGCTCAACGCGATTGCGAATGGTTGACGCCTCTGTACGCCTATTGCGGAGTTTCGGTGGCGTATGTGACGGGCGAAAGTAATCCCGATGACCGCCGTACGAGTTACGCTGCTGATGTGACTTACCTTACGAGCAAGGAGTTACTGGCCGATTTTCTCCGTGACCGTTTGAGACAGGGGCGAGTTCATCAACCTTCGTTGCTTGCCGCTCGCATCTTGTTGGAAGGCAATCCGGGTACAACTGAATCCACCGCTGGTGTGGTAACCCGAGGTCTTTATTCCGCCTTTGTCGACGAAGCCGACGCAGTGTTGGTCGACGAAGCCGTTACTCCTCTGATCATTAGCCAGAAATACAAGGACGAAGCCTTTGCAGAGTGTTCTCGCATCGCCGGTATTATAGCTCTGGAACTTAAGCCGGGCAAACATTACGATCCCGATTTTCGTCGCCAAGAAGTTAAGCTTACCCCGAAAGGTATTGACGAACTGTCCAAGCGTTCGCAGGAGATGCCTACTATTTGGCGGAGTTTTCACAGGGCGACTGAAATCGTGCGGCAGGCTTTGACCGCTCGTGAATTCTTTCTTCGCGACCGGGATTATGTTGTCGAGGAAGGCAAGATTGTGCTTGTTGATCGCTCCACTGGGCGTCCCAAGCCTCAAAGCACTTGGAGGCAAGGTCTGCACCAAGCTATCGAAATCAAGGAAGGTTTGCCCCCTTCGGATGCTACGGAAACCCTTGCTTCAATGAGCTTTCAAAATTTCTTTCGTTTATTCCGCAAACTTTCAGGTACCACGGGCACCACCAAGCGGGCCGAGGGAGAATTTCTGAAAACCTACGATTTGCCCGTGATTCGCATTCCTACCCATGAACCTTGTATTCGTCGCCGTTTCCCTGATCGTTTTTTCTCTACCGATGAAGAGAAATATATCGCGGCAACCCGCGAAGTGAAACGCTTGCGGGTTTTGGGTAGACCTGTTCTCGTTGGCGTTGACTCCGTGCGCACCAGCGAACTGCTCGCCAAGCATTTTGCCGATGCAGGGATTCCCTTTGATCTTTTGAACGCCACGCGTTTGAAGGAAGAGGCCGAGATCATTTCGCAAGCGGGTCGACCGGGCAAAGTGACAATTGCCACCAATGTCGCTGGCCGCGGAACCGACATTGTTCTCGAAGATGGCGTTGCCGATCTGGGAGGGCTTCACGTGCTTGCCATCGAACGGATGGATACGGGGCGCGTGGACGACCAACTTCGAGGCCGAGCCGGAAGGCAAGGGGATCCAGGTAGCACGCAATGCTTCGTGAGCCTTGAGCACGATCTGTTAAGGCGCTTTTTTCCGAAAATTCTTCTAAATGCCTTCAGTACGGCTCTTTCCAGTAAGAGTCCCGGAGCAAATCTCCTCATTTATGCTCTAATCATCTACGCGCAACGACGCAACGAGCGCTTGGGCAGGCAACGTAGGCAAAGTCTTATGCTTCGCGACAAGT
>CAWVZQ010000130.1:0-7346 GCA_963934405.1 uncultured Opitutales bacterium
CTCGTTTCGACGACCAAAGTCGCGATCTCATGCCCCCCGATCAGTTCTGGAGTCGTTTCGACAACGGCGAGTTTCGCTAAGACTTATTTCCAAATCCCTGACCCCGTATCCTGAAATGGGTGAATGGAGAAATGCTTAGGAGTTACTCCACCCCGAACATCTTAACAAGCTTCCCCACGAATTCTTTGTCCCCGGGGAGCTTGCAGGCCTTTTTCCAGTCGGACAGATAGGTCGAGAAACTTCGAGAATCCTTTGTCTTGTTGACATTCAGGAAAGCGACGGCGCCCCAGTTTTCCGGGCGTTGCTCGAACAAGGGAAGCAGTTTCGTGGCAATCGTTGTGTTTTTTTCTCGATCGGTCGGGTTCTCCTTTAGCTTCTCCTTGTTGCGATCATACCACTCGGTCACGGTGAGCGAATCCGGCCAAGCGTGCGAGTCCAGACGTTCCTGGGCATATTTTTCCAGGGCCGGGGCATAGCTCTTCCAGTGGGGGTAGGGCGGTTCCTCTTCCCATTCCTTGCGCATCCTTCTCATGGCAAACAAGGATGCCGTTTCACACAAGCTTTCCTCGAACCACTGGTTGCTTTGATCCCCCGCCTTGTATCCGCACATGATGTGTCCGAATTCGTGGGCAAATTGAAAGGCGTACTGGCTCCAAAAAGTCTTGTGGGTATCCAGCCTCACGATGTACTGCCCCTCGTTCCCCCTGCGAAACAACACGATGGGTCCCGTGCGGGAACGATCCACGATGATGGGCTTAAGTTCTTCCTGCGAAGCATGGGGCCATAGTTGCCTTGCCGAGGAATTAAGTACCTTCCCGATGTCGCGCAGGGAAGCCCCGCCCCAATCGGCCTTGATCACTCTGATTTCCGGAAAGTTTTTCTTTTCTTTTACCGTTGCCTTCGGCTCAATGGAGGGCTCCGGGGTTGAAAGTTTTCGAGCTAGAGCCTGCGAGTCCGGTTTGAGGTCTGAAAGTTTGACGACAAAGTTCCGCCCCTTCATGAAAAGGGTAACTGTATCCGCATTCGCTCGGATGAATTTCGCCTTTATGGTCGTTCCGCCGCTGTTCGTCCATTCACGAAGGTCCGCCTGTCCAAATGCGACATACGTGGCGAAGAAAAGAGACAGGTAAAGGATCTTGGTGGCGTTCATTGTTTATGGGTTTTGCTTGGAATCGAGGAGAGTCTTTCGATGGTTGTGCACAAAGAGAACGGCTTGAGAGGCATTGAGGCAATCGTAGTGAGGGGTGCTCGTTCCCCATCTAAGGCGTCATTGCGAGGAAGTCCGTAGGACTGACGCGGCAATCCAGTCAAGCGTTTCAGTTTCTCACGATGCCGACTGGATTGCCGTGTCGCGTGGCTCCTCGCAATGACAAGAAAAGGCATCTTCACCCTTGGAGGAAGCTGTATGATGTTTGCGAAACCAGTAGGGTCACGGGACCTTTATCGTCGGCTTGCCCTTCAACCAGCCCAGAGAGATGAGGAACTTGTCCATTTCCAAAACCGTTTTCTCGTAATAATTTCCCTTTTTCCCCTTGTTGAAGAATCCGTGCGGCTGGCCGACATAGACGTGCAGGTCCGATCGGCTCCCCGCTTTCTCCATCAGGGCCTTGTATCTCTCCGCCGTGGAGACGGGGATCAAGCTGTCTTGGTCGCCGAGGAAGACGATGGCCGGTGGCGTACCCTTTCGGATGTTGTGGATGGGGGAAATCTCCTTGTAGCGGTCAGCCACTCGAGAGTGACCATAGCCCTTGGGACCGTTGTCGTACACGGGATTGAAAAGAGCCAAGGCGTTCGGCTTGGACGATACCGAAAAGTCTTCGCCCTCCTCCTCTAGTCCCGGCACCGTACCCGTGGCCGCTGCCACGTGCCCGCCGGCGGAACCTCCGCCCGCAGCCAGACGTTCTGGGTCGATCCCAAGTTTCTTCGCATTTTGGCGAATCCAGCGAACGGCCGACTTCCCGTCCTTGACGCACTCGAAGGGTGGGGTGCCCTGCCGCGACCTCACCCGATAGTCGGCACTCATAGCGACCATGCCGCGAGAGGCGAGGTATTCGCAATGCGGCGCGAACTGGGCGGGGTTGCCGCCACTCCAACCGCCGCCGAAGAAGAATACGATTGCGGGCCGCTTGTCCTTCTTCGCGTCATGCCCCTCGGGATAAAAAACATTCAGGACCAACTTCGACCCACTCGCTTCCTTGTAGACCATGTGCTCGACTCCCTTGATCGTGGGGCCGACTTTTCCATCCTTGGCTAATGCTGATGCAATCCAGAGGAAGCTAGTTGAAAGAGTTAGGAGGATTAACTTGATTTGCATTCATCTATATTTGCAAAGCACTGGATTAAAGAGCGAGAGAAAATTCCCTGTAATGCACCACAATCTTTCTTGGGTTATCCTTGTCTCGAAACTTGATTGAAGATTACTTTTAGCGCTATATGGAAAATGTCACACCCCATTAAAACCATTAAATGATGTATTTGACCTTCGCTAAAAGAATTTTAGTCGCTGCCGTGGCTTTGTCGTTCATGCAACCCGGCCTTTGGGCCGAGTCGCTCGAGATGTGGATCAGTTCCCATCAGGATCAGGTCTATTACGAAAAAATGGCGGAACTCTTCCGCAAGAAGACCAAGAAGGACCTGACCGTGTCGGTGAGCGCCTACGGCTTTCGGGAAATGCCGGACAAGCTGGGCGTAGCCTTTCGGACGGGCAAGGGGATACCCGACCTCGTGCAACTGGACGAAACTTTCTTCGGTGTGTTCCTCGGTTCCAAGTCCCCCTTCGTCGACCTTACCAAACAGGTAAAGAAGTCGGGCTTGGACAAGACCCTCCACTCGAGGCGTCTGGAAGTGTTCACCTACAAGGGGCAGGTGTTGGGCGTACCCCAATCCTTGAGCGCCATGGTGCTCTACTACCGCAAGGACAAGTTCAAGGAACTCGGGGTGAACCCGGACGACTTGGCGACCTGGGAGGGAGTTGAGAAAGTGGGGGAGGATCTCCAAAAAAAGCATGGCCAACGTCTCATGGCGATAGACGGCACGCTTTTCGACGTGCTGCTGCGACAGCGCGGGAGCGACCTTTTCGACGCCAAAGGCAAACTGCTTCCGGATTTCGAACTGGCGGTGGAATTGCTGGAGAAATTCTCTGATCTATCGGAGAGGCAGATCACGGTATTGCCCGACCGAGGTACCATTTTCGACCCCGTCTTTTTCAGTGGCGACTTGGAAACGGGCGAGGTACTCTGCGTTCCCGGGGCCGACTGGTACGGGCTTGACCTGTTTCAGCAGTTCGCCCCCGACATGAAGGGAATGTGGGGCATGCTTCCGCTTCCGGCGTGGAAGGACGATAAGGGCAAGCTGGGTCCCCGAACCGCCACTTTCGCCGGTCAAGGCCTCATGATTTGCAAGGGCAGCAAGAAACAGGACGCGGCATGGGAGTTCATCGATTTCGTAATGAAGGATCCCGACGCCAACGCCGAACGTTTCCTGCAGGGGAACAGCTTTCCCGCCTACAAGCCGGCCTGGAAGGACAAGCGCCTCCTGAAGAAGCACGAGTACTTCGACCAGTCCATGGGCAAACTGCTCATCGAACTGGAGAAGGAAATTCCTTCCATGAACGTATCCCCCAAGCGACCGCAGGCGATCTTCCTGATGCAGGAAAACTACTTCGGGGCCATCATGTTCCAAGCCCTCGATGCCCGCAAGGCGCTGGAGGAGTACCGGGACGCCATCGACTCGAAGGACGGCAACCGGAGGTAACTGGCCTCGATTCCCCGGTATTTTGCAAACGCATCGTACAGGGCTTTCATCTCTTCTACTGTTCCTTGGACCTTTCTTCGGTCTCTTGCTCTTGTTCTGGGCGGTGCCTCTCGGTCTAAGCGTAGATCTGGCCCTGCAAAACCCTGATTACGTTCCCGACTACCGCGAGGATGCCGCACCGCAAGGAGCGGAGGTAGGGGGCTCGACAACTTCGGGTTCCACGGATTGGCTGAACGTTTCTTGGGAACCGGAAGAACAAGCAGCAAATGAACCTGTGGAAAAGTATGTCGGTCTAGGAAATTTTTCCTACGTTCTCGGCGACCCCAAGTTTCACAAGGCATTGAAAAACACAGCTCTTTACGTCTTGGGCACGATTGCCATAGCGCTTCCCCTTGCTTTCTTTCTAGCCCACTTCCTGCGGCAGGTGCCGGGGCGTATTCGGCCTGTCCTGAGTTTTCTTCTCCTGCTTCCGGGGCTTTGCCTGTCGGGGGTGCTGGCCACGCTCTTTCAGCTGTTTTTTCATGGCAGGGAAGGCGCTCTCAACCAGTGGCTCGTTACGCCGATGGGATTGGAGCCGATAAACTGGCTGCTGGATCCGTCTTTCGTGTTGCCCGCGCTCGTCCTGCAGGCGGTGTGGCGGTGGACGGGCTTTATCGTTCTTTTCTTCCTTTGCGGCATGGAAGCCATACCCAAGTCCTATTACGAGGCTGCCAAGGTGGAGGGAGCCGGCACATGGCGCGTAATGAGGAGCATAACCTTTCCCGGCGTGCGTCACGTGGCGGTATTCGCGGCCGTTTTTCTTGTGATCGACGGCTTCGCCTCCTTTTCGGGAGCCTACAACCTGCTCGGTGGATCGGGCGGAATTCTTGACTCAGGCCTCCTGCTGGTCACCTACTTGTATCAAGTTGCCTTCCCGGGAGGTTCCGGGCAGTTCGACTTTCCTGCCGCCGCCGCCATGAGCTTGCTGGTGGTCCCACTTACGGCACTGGTGCTTTTCCTCGTCTTGTTTGGACGCAATCGACTGTCACGTACATGAATTCCAGTTCCACAAGATACCTCTCGCCCGCCGTGCTCGTCTCCTTGCTTGCGGGTCTGGTCTTCTCCTACCCCTTTCTGTGGATGTTTCTATCCGCGTTCAAGACCAACAAGGAAATCTATCAGCCCTTGCTCCTGTTTCCCGCCGACTACGAATGGGATGCCTTCGCCGCCCTGTTTTCGGGGAAGTACCTCGATTTCACCAGCTTCTTTCTCAATTCCGTTTTCATTTCCTGTGTGCAGGCCCTGTTTGCCACTGCCGTGACAGCCTGCGCCGGATTCGCGTTCGCCAAACTGAATTTCCGTTTCAAGGGAGCCTTGTTCCTCTTGGCCGTATTGGTCATTCTGGTCCCGAAGCAAGCCTTGGCCATCCCGCTTTTCGAGTGGTTGACTTGGCTGGAACTGAACGGAAGCCGATGGGCGGTGATCTTGCCCGGCATAGCCAGCGGGCTCGGCATTGTGTTCTTCACCCAGATTTTCAGCCGAATCCCGAACGAATTGATCGACCTCGCAAGGGTGGAGGGAGCATCGCTGCCCCGAACCTTTCTCGCCATCCTCCCGCTGGTGGCTCCGGCCCTCGTCACCTATGGGTTGATCCACTTCATTCTGGCGTGGCAGGAACACTTGTTTCCCTTGCTTTTGCTTTCCGATGCAAACCAAACCTTACCTCTGGGACTTGCCAAGTTGCGCGACTCCAGTCACCGAATTCCCGAAGCTGTGGCCATGGCGGCCGCCACCTTTACTTTGGTTCCGGTCGTCACCTTGTTCGCCGTCTTTTACGGAAAGATGAGAACGGCCTTAGCCGAACTTACCCTACACTGAGAGGTTTTTCCCGGTATCCGGGTCGAATAGGTGACACCGTTCGGAATCTACGGTCAGGCTGACCTTGGAACCGACCGCCACTTCCGGTCGTTCCGTCACCTTTGCCACCAGCAGACTGTCGGCTACACGAACATGCAGCAAGCGAGCCTCGCCGACGTCCTCAAGCACTTCCAGCGTTCCTTCCAACAAACCATCTCGGGAATCTCCGCCTTCGCTCGTGGCTAGGCTGAAATCTTCGGGCCTTGCTCCAAATATGGCTTTACCGGATGGAATGTTCTTAAACTGTTGCCTCAGGGACAGAACGAAATCGCCTATGGCGAAGCACGAATCGCCGTCCCTGTCCGTTTTTTCGCCCTCCAGAAAATTCATGGCTGGCGAGCCCAGGAATTCGCCGACAAACCGATCGACCGGATGATCGTAGACTTTCTTCGGCGTGCCGACTTGGCGTATCACGCCCTCATTCATAACGCAGACGCGGTCGCCGAGCGTCATGGCCTCCACTTGATCGTGGGTGACGTAGATCGTGGTGGTGCCCAGTTCACGGTGGAGCATGGCCAGTTCTCGTCGCATGGTAACCCGGAGACGGGCATCGAGGTTGCTCAATGGCTCGTCCATGAGAAATACGGCGGGCCTTCGGGCAATGGCTCGTCCAAAGGCTACTCTTTGGCGTTGACCACCCGAGAGAGCTCCCGGCTTTCGATCGAGTAATTCGTCCAACCCCAGTTTCTTGGCTACCTCAAATACTCGTGCCTTCACTTCAGGTTCTGGAGTCTTTCGCGCTCGCAGACCGAACGCCATGTTGTCGAAGACCTTCATGTGCGGATACAGGGCGTAGTTTTGGAATACCATGGCGACGTCTCGGTCCTTTGGTTCCAAGTCGTTTGCCAACATTCCGCCGATTCGAAGAGAACCGGAGGTGATTTCCTCCAATCCCGCGATCATTCGAAGAGTCGTTGTCTTTCCGCAACCCGAGGGACCAACCAAAACGAGGAACTCACCGTCGTGGGCGGTTAGGTTGAAGTCGTCCACGGCCTTGACCTTATTCGGATAGACTTTACTAACGGAATCTAATTCGACTTCAGCCATTTCTCGGTAATCTTTTACACGTTGAGGCATGAGAGTGAAGAAGAAAGGGGATCATTCACGCTTGTCGGAAACGAACAGTGGACTAGATTGTGGGTCGTGAAGAAAATCTTCGACTGCAAACTTGGGCTTTGGCCCATCGTCTTTTGGGTGGCACTCACGGGATGCCAAACCGACTCTTGGGAAAGCTCAAACTCGGATAACTCGCGGCGACCGGAAGCAATCGTGGCCGAGTGCACCCTATGCCACAGCACACAGGAGGCACAGCGTGGCCCCATTCTGCACGGCATGGACAACTGGTACTTGCTGGATCAAATACAGAAATTTCATTCGGGTGTACGCGGACGAGATTCGGACAACCGTTCGGAATACCTGATGGGCTCGGCAGTGAAGAAAATTCGCAACGATTATGAAATGGCCTTGGCCGCAAATTGGTTTTCCCAACAGGAGCCTCTTCCGGCCATTCGCACCGTTCCCGGTGACTTGGATGCCGGGGCGGAGGTATACGCCACCCGATGTGCATCCTGTCACGGCGAAAAGGCTGCGGGGAAGCGGGAAACCCTCTCACCTTCCCTTACCCGTTTGGAGGGATGGTACTTTATCGATCAAATGAAGAAGTTTCGCTCCGGCGATCGTGGCAGCAACCTCGCCGA
>CAWVZQ010000131.1:0-7332 GCA_963934405.1 uncultured Opitutales bacterium
TTACACCTCAATATCCCGCCGACGGCATCAAATTGAGATTCCATTCCGCATCCGCAAAAGTTCGTCTTCTCGATTGACGACCGATTCCGTAATTAGCCTTGCCGCTTGCGGGCTATTATAAAAATTTCCTTTTTTTATAATAGGAACATTATGCCCTATCGTGTAATATCTGTACTGACAGGCACATAATTAAAAATAATAAACAGAAAAAGGAATTGTTGCTTGAGATTAACTTGAATAATTCGAAAAAATTATTCCATAATCAAGACACCTTTTAATACTTAAATTTCAAATAATAAATAAAACCTATGACAACGAGAGAAAAACTGGCCGAAGAACTCGAAAACGCTCTCGGAGAAGAACTTGTCTCCATCGCGGAATACGGACCATCCACCTCCGAAGACGGACAAGTCCCTAGTCTCTTGGTTGTGGTTAAAGCAGTGTCTTCTGACAATCTCGCTCTTATGCGAAAACCTATCGAAAACGCCCAAAAGGCTGATCCCGTAGGCATTATGACCCTTACGGAGAACGAACTTAAGCGCTCGGCCGACGTGTTCCCCATAAAGTTTCGGGCCATCAGTCAAAACGGGAGAACTTTACACGGCAAAAACTTGATAAGCGGCATGGAGATCGTAGACTCTCACTTGCGACTCAGATGCGAGCAAGAGCTCAAGAATCTCTCTCTAAGGCTTCGTCAGAAATACCTTCAAGGAGCTCGCACAGCCAATCTCAAAGTATCCCTTCTGACCTCAGCATCTAACACATTCAGGCAAAATCTAGCCGTGCTAGCCGAACTTAAGGAGGGGAAAACAAATACCTCAAGAGAAGAATTGACAAAAATAGCCGAAGGATGGGAGCTCGACCTATCTCCTCTCGACAAAGCGACAAAGCTCTTAGCAGACAAAAAGCCCGATGACTCCGAAGCGGAATCTACATACCACGAATTTCGTGGCATGGTGGACCATGCAGCCGATATCGCGGACAAGCTGTAAGCGCTCGTGCCACGAACTCCACAGCGGGCTAACGCCTTGACTGATACGACAGCAGATCCAGAGACTTAAACCAATCGGATGGCTAAAGAAAAAAATGATCAGGCTCTGCCTTTAAAGGACCAGCCCATCAAGTACTGGGGCAAAGCCTATGGCGGTTGCTCCTTGGTCGCCGTCGGCGGCTGGTTGTTGCTTTGGCTTCTGTTTCTGTTGCTGGACGCCTTGGTAGGGGGACTGCATCCTGATTTTCATAAGATCATGCTTTATGGGACTTTTGTAATGCCGGCGCTTACTCTCTTGTTCCTCGCAATAATGGTCATAATGGTCAAGTTGGGGATCAAATCCAGTGGAGGAAACTACCATAACGGAGGTGGCGGGTGCGGTGGTTGCGGCGGAGGAGGTTGCGGCGGAGGAGGATGAAGCAACTTATTTTCACCAAGAACCATCGGACACTCATGGACAAACACCAAACTATCTTCTCACAATTCGCCACTCCCCTCCTCGGTCTGCTTCTCGCGGGTTGTTCCTCGGGATACTCACCCGAGGACCTCGCAGATGGGAATTGGAAACGAAACGGCGACCGCGAGTACGTAACCACTTGGAGCATGGATGGCGTCCCTTTGATTGAAGTCACGCTAGAATATGGCGGCAAGCAACCAAACCTCCCCTTTGACGGTCCTCAACCCACCTATGACTGGAAAACCCGTAATACCGACTTTTACGCCTGCACCCTCCGCAACCTCACGGATCTACCCATCGAACTGCGTAGCCTCCACTTCGACCTAGACCGCGGAACCTGGAAGAAAAAAAACCCGGAGGATGGTAGCTACCTCGCCAAGCGCTGGGGTACCACTCGCATTCCCCCAAACGGCTCTCTCAACCGTCGCAATACTTGGATTTGGGGAAAGGCGGACAAGAATATGCTTCGCAAAACCTTCGGAGCAGAGATCGTGGCGGGTGAAGTTCCCTCGTCTTCTCCCGAACTAAACTCCTTAATTAAGGGAAAAGGAGGTCTGCCACTGTCTTTCTCCTTTCAAGCGCACATCCGCTTCATTCGATGAAACCGACTTAACAGTAAAACAAGGCATTAAAATGGATATTTTTATAATTATCGCGATTGTACTGATTCTGCTCATTATACTTTGGGGAAGAAAAGGAGGTGGCGGATGGGGCGGAGGCAGTTGCGGAAGCAGTTGCGGAAGCAGTTGCGGTGGGTTCTCCGGTGGCGGAGGTGACGGAGGCGGAAGCAGTTGCGGTGGTTGCGGCGGCGGCGATTGAAAATAAAATGGATAACGAGACCAACGCCACGCTCCAAGTTCGTATCCGAGTGACGGATGAGCATGGAACCGAATTGGAAAGAGCGTCATAGTAAAGGTCCTGGATGACGACGAGAAGTCCGCCCACAAGCAGTTCGAAGCAATCACCAATCTGATTCTTTTTGGCATGGGGTGTTTTGTATTATTTGCCGGTTGGTTTCTTGTTACGAAACGCAGTGGTGGCAGAGGCGGCGATAGCGGGGGCAACGGTTGCGGTGGAGGCGGTGGAGGCGAGTGAAACTAAAGCGGATAAAATTTAGAGAAAGCGTTACGACATGGAAGAAATATTAATATATATTGTTATACTATTTTTATTTTCTATATTCCTTGTTGTCGCTCTAAGCCCCATCTTCTTCATTATTTGGCTTACCTACCGAAGTCAAAAAAAAGGAGGTGCGAAGGGCACGGGCAGTACCGGAAGTGATGGCGGTGGCGGTTGCGGCGGCTCTGGTTGTGGCGGCTGTGGCGGAGGAGGAGGTTGCGGAGGAGGAGGAGGTTGCGGAGGAGGAGAATGAGCAGAGGCACTATCCATGGAGCGTAAAATGAAGCTAGTGGGTAAAGCAAAACGGGTGCTGAAATTGCCCGCCGGATTGAAGAGCATCGTAGGAAAAAAGAAAAAGCTCTACGACGAGGTTTCGGTGGGCGACTGGGTGCTGGATAATGAAACGGGCGATGAAGCGGTGATCTTGGAAAAGTTCCCCGGTCGCTGGCTCCGTCTTCGACGTTCAACGGGTGAATTCAAACTACCTCGGGAAAAGGTGAGCAAACTTTCAGAAGAAGCACTCTATCAAGAAAAGGAACAGGAATACCTTGTAAGGGCGGCCAAATCGGAACTAACCTCTTCTCAACGAAAAGAATTAAAGGAGTACTGTTCGAAGTACTTGCAGTGGAGGGAGCGATATCCGGACGCCGAGGAAATAACGGGAGTCTGGGGCTTCGTCATCCTACTGTGCTTCCTTCCGTTTTTGATATCTCTACTGCTCGGCATACCCTATGTTTGCCTTTCGTGGTTGGTCGTAGTTCCGGAATTAGGTGAAGAAGCCATCGCTTTTGCCATTCTCCCCCTTCTATTTGCAATGCTCCTTTTCTGCATTCACCGACAAGTAACGCCCGGAGCAAAATTGAAACCGGATCTTCCCGACAGCATGAAAGTCTACCGAGGGAGTAGTGGGGGTAGCGGAGGTGAGGGTTGTGGAGGGTGCGGAGGCGGCGGTTGTGGTGGCGGAGAATGAATTCATGATGGAAATAGAAAAAAACACACGCACAGTGGTAGACGACGTAGGGCATATCCTCTTAAATTACGTAATGGTGGCTTTTCTCCTTAACGGAGCTTTTGGAATATCTTTACTTTTTAACGAATTCTTTGGGATGTGGAGCGCAATTGAGCTACAAGACTGGCTGGAGCCTCCCCTAATCTACGTACTTCTTGGGGTAAATGCTCTGTGTCTCTTAGTCACCGTCCTGGTTTATTACTCGAGCGACGCGTTCAAGGAGCAACTCGACTTTTTCTTCCATTTCGTGTCAGCCTTTGCGGGGTTCCTTTTTTTTGGAACGTTCGGAGGAGTAATGCTTTACTTCTACCAAGAACTGGAACCGGGAGCTGACTTAATCATGGGAGGCATCGGTTTTCTGACCTTGATTGGTGCTCTTTGGAAAGGTTACGGAGCATGCATAATCCTAATGGCAGGGACGGAGGGATTTCGAGAACTGGATTGGGTTAAAAATAATGGGCGTGGCAATTCCGACGGAGGTGGGGGGTGCGGAGGTTGCGGCGGAGGCGGTTGTGGAGGAGGAGGATGAGTATGGTTATTGACTCGAAATCTCATATGGAAAGGATTACGATAAAATGCAGTCTCTGAAAGAACCCGTTTTGTTTTCCTCTTGGGTAGAACACCTTCTGGCGGGGGTGGTTCTATTTAGCGTTGGAGCGTACGTACTGGAAGTCGAGTATGGCGGTTCCGCCCATAGTTTGGAGGGTCATCCGTTCTGGCTTTGGACAGAGCGGGTGGTCGCGACTATCCTAACCTTGGAGTACTTCGCCCGCTGGAGAAAGGAAGGTCGCAGTTATCCCAGAAGTCGACTAGGAATGATCGACCTTCTAGCTGTCCTCCCGTTCTGGCTAGGTTTCATCGTACCCGCCGCGTGGCTTGGACTGGTGCGTTCCGTTCGCATTCTTCGCCTACTCAAACTTTACCGGCACAGCCGAGCAATGCGAATTTTCGTGCACGCCTTACTTGCTTCAAGAAAGCACTTGACGGGGATGCTCCTGATCGTGTTCATCTTGGTCTTGTTCGGAGCAGTGGGCATAAGGGAAATCGAAAGGGACGCCCAACCTGAAGTATTCGGAAGTTTGTTCAACTCGATTTGGTGGACGATCGTCACTCTAATGTCGGTTGGGTACGGAGATGCCGTGCCCAGCACCATGATTGGCAAAGGTTTCGCCCAGGTGGTAATGGTATTGGGCGTTGGCTTGACAGCTGCATTCATCGGAATAGTGGGGAGCAACGTCTATGCTCAAGTCCAGAAACTCGAAAGAGAAAAGGACGGACCGAAAGAAAAAGATGATCAAGACACTCCATTCTTATTGAAATGAATAAAATCCCAAGACTTGGTTCAGGTATTGGCTACAGAGATTGCTGGTATAAAGACTTAATTGGAACAAAGGGTGAAGCAACCGACTTTCTGGAAATCACTGCCGATCATTTTCTTGATGCCCCTCCATGGAAAACTCGCGAATTAGATGCCCTTGCGGAACGCTTCCCACTAATTCCACACGCCATTGACTTGTCTATAGGGTCCGCCGACGGTCTAGACGAAGTTTATCTAGCAAAACTCGCAACTCTAGTAGAGAGGATAAACCCGCCCTATTGGAGCGAACACCTTGCCTTTACAAAAGTAGATGGTCGCGAATTGGGTCACCTCGCTCCCCTTCCCTTTTCGGAAGAGGCCATTGAGATTTTAGTTAAAAACGTGGAGCGAGCAAAAGAATTCATCGATCTCCCTCTAATTCTGGAGAACATAACCTACGGCATTGAAATGCCCGGTGGAGAAATGGATGAAGGAACATTCATAAAACAGTCTCTAGAAGCTACTGGTTGCGGATGGCTCCTTGATGTAACGAATCTTTATGTCAACTCCGTCAACCATGGGTGGGATCCGCAGGATTTCATGAAAGTCGCCCCGATGCAGAAGGTTGTGCAATTGCATTACGTAGGCTTTAGTGTGGGGGAAGATGGTTACCTCATCGACAATCATGGATCTGACGTCAACCCAGAGATACGAAATCTGCTTAAGGACGTGCTAGAGCGATCATCTGCCAAAGGTGCGATTTTGGAACGAGACGAAAATCTTCCCTCCTTCGACAAGGTGGCGAAAGAACTTTCTCTTACTCGCGAAATAGGAAGATCGATCGGAATATGGGATTGAAGGAGACTCAAAGCCAATTCGTCAAGCTATCCCTAGATGACTTCGAACGACGAAAACTCTATGCGATTGGAAGTGCGCATTCGACAAGTAGCTTTGCCCCATTGGAAAAAGAAATCCGGAAGCAGGCTAGATCACTGATCAACAAACGTCTGGGAATCGTAAGAAAAACTCTTTGGGGAACCGATTCATTCCTAGGGAAGGAATTTTCAAGTAGCTTCAGGGAGTTCGCCCTTTCCGCCAATGAACCCAAAGGTCTCAATCGCCACCGATTGGACACTCTTGCCTTTGCCAACAAGCTTGCCAGTCTAACAAAGCAGAAAGCATACCCGCCGCCCTTGCTCGACCTACTAACCCATGAAACCGTTCCGGTGCGCATGTGGGTGGAAGGCAAACGTATCTCGATCAAATTTCACAAGCACCGCCCTCTTGACCTGTATCGAATGATCGAAGCAGGAGAATGCATCTCAAAGGTTCCGATGAGACCGGCACTTATGCTTTGGTGGCAAGGAAACGGGAAGAACAGAGGCTATTTTTGGCGCGAATTATCTCCATGGCTTTACTGATTTGCACACATCGCTTAAATCCATCGGTTTCAAAATCTACTAAATTTTCTAATGGCAAATACATTCTACGATAGGGTAGGATTAGACTGAATTAAAATGACCGCTTCCCGAATACTGCCGACATCTGCCATTATTGGAATAGCAATAGTAACCGCCTTATACTTTTCGATTTTCGGCGAAACGAAAAAAAACTGGACGATTAGCGGAGGAGAAGCGGGCGGGCGATATGATTCAGGAGCAAAGGCATTAGCTTCCTTGCTCGTCCAATCCAGAGGTTGGGATGGGAAAACACTGGAGAGTTCAGGAAGTATCGAAAATCTGAACAGGTTAGAAAAAGGAACATCGGATCTGTGCCTCGTGCAAAACGACTTGCCCGGCAATGAAAAGGTGAGAGCGATTGCAAAGGTATACGAGGAAGTCCTGCATGTCATCGTAAACGATGCGAACATGTCGATTCCTGAGTTGGTCGGAGGACATATTTCAGCAGGAAATGAAGGTGGTGGAACTTATCCTCTAGCTAAAATAACTTTCGCGAAGTTAGGTCTAGGAGGCAATTCTGTGAATTGGAAGCGAGAAGGACTAGAGGCCGGGTTAAAGCAGCTCAGGGCAGGGAAACGAAAAGCCGTCTGCATCGTTACTGGAATAGGTAACCAGGTAGTGGCGAAAGCCTTATCCGAAGGGGGGTTAAGTCTGCTATCCCTTGGGGAAGGAGTAGGTACCATAGTCACTCAAGCATATCCATTTACACAACCAACAAACATCCCTAGTCAATCATACCCAGTTAACCCCGGTAAAGGCATCCCGGAAAAAACTATCGCGACAATTGGAACACAAGTGATTCTGGCATGTCGTGCAGAGCTTGCAGATAGCGATGTTTACGAGCTAACCCGTACAATTTTTGAGGGAAGGGCTTACCTGACGGGGCAAGAACCGTTACTGGCCAAAATATCACCTCTAGGCGAAACTCCCGAAATACAGTTCCCCTTACATGAAGGGGCTAGGCAATACTACCAGAAAGACGAACCGACTTTTCTACAA
>CAWVZQ010000132.1:0-7331 GCA_963934405.1 uncultured Opitutales bacterium
TTCTGATGTCCCAAGCCTTAATGGAGGTCCGGTGATTTACTAAGACTAGGTTGCCTATAACCCGGATTTCACTTGGTTGTTGGTTATTCGAGTTCCAGTAGTCAATTTCAACGGTAGGCCCAGCTAGGCCTGAATTAAGATCGTATGGGGTGAGCTTGAAGTGTGGTTCGGTGCCCCTGTTGTTCCTTTTCCAGTCGTAGACGAGGATGCGGTTCGGTCCAGCTGCCACACCACCCATTCTTTCGGTATTTTCGGAGGTGTGGGTGAAAAGGGCTTTCTTGGAAGCGAGATCATGAATTCGTACCGTGTAGGGTTGTTTGTTTCTTGGCGGTCGCACTTCGAGTAGTCGACCGCTTACGAAAGTTGGCCGATGATACCATTCGTGAGGAAGATCAATGGAATGGGAATAATTAGGATCGTCCTCTCTTTGCACAACCCAGGGATGCGTCCTGTCCTTTTTGTTCTGTTCGTTTTCTTCTTTCTGCATGAAAAGAAAGGGCGGTTCGAACTTGAGGTGTCTCGTATTCTTCCCCACTAAGCGAACACTTCGGTCCTTATAGTCGCCTCTATAGGCGACGTACTCTCTTCCTTGGCCTTCTTGTCGGCTAATGAAATAGCAGGATTGAGACCCGAACTTTGCAAATTCAATAAAGTTGTTGCCAAAGGGTTTCTTAGGATCTCCATCTCGGCCCTTAACCACTTGCTTGCTCCCTTTAATTTCATTCTTATCCAGATCCCAGCTCAACCATTGCAAGGTCGTTCGGTAGGCGGGGGTTATTAAAAATTGAACCTGCCCTCCTCCGAAACCAGCTTTTACGTTACCATTTCTTCGACCAATTCTATTTTCCAAAATCACTTCTCCTAGGCTTAGGTCAACCAAGGTGAATCGATCGGTGTTGTCTCGGCCATAAAGAAAATTTCCAGATCTGCCGAAAGTGGCCCCGTGACCACTTTTGAGCCTAGGAAGAGTCAGATTCCATTTGAGATTTCCAGTTTTGGAATCCAGTGCTTTTAAGTAGAGGTCGTACCGTCCCTTGTGATAGAGGAGAATGATCATTCCCTCGACAAAGAACACCTCTTGAGGGGAGTAAGCGAAGCGTTGCCAAAGAACCTTGCCAGTCGCTGTGCCGTCAAGGCAGTGCAGCATTCCTCCCTCATAAATCAGTATTTCCTCTTGTTGTGTCTCGTTTGGCTTAGGGACATATAGCTTTGGATCCTTTAACGAAATTTCCCAGGCCGCATCGTCCGGGGTTTTTCTGACGAAGGAACTTTCGTTTTCCTCGCTCGGTTCATCCGTTATTAGGTATATGTTCTTGTTAAGAACAATTATGTTTCGGATGGAATTCTTCGTACTGGGCAATACTAACTGTTCTAGTTCTATGCCTGTTTCGGCATCAAAGAGATACAAGTTCTCTTCATCACTCAGGTATATGCGTGAGCCCTGCATCGTCGGTTGACCTATAATCCTATTTGAAAAGTTTACCTTCCAAATTATCTCTCCGGTTGCCACGTCGATTGAAGCCAAGCTATTGAGGCAGTGCACCACCGCTTCCGCTTGCCCGTTAGCGCGACCGATAACTTCCTTGGGTAGCAAAAGAGATGACTTCCAGATGACTGCGCCTGTTTCTTTATTTAGACCCGTGACTGTATTTGTATCTCGAGGCAAGCTGATCACTACGTTGCCCATGACTTGCGGCGGAGTACCCAAGCTGTTTGCGTGCAAACTGTGTTCAGGAACCGATTGATAATTGTGCATCCATTCCATTTGGCCGTCTCGGGGGTCAAATCGTCCAAGGAATCCTGTACTAGGGGAACAATAGAGTGCTCCGTCATGAACCGTTAAGGATTCGCCGAAGACTCCTACGAATTTGGGTTGGGAGGACTGGATGTGTAGATCCTTATGCCAATTTTTTCTTCCCGTTGCCGCATCTACGCTGGTCAGGCGTAGGTTGAAGCCACCGGTGGACCGGTGCCCATCCCAAGCTGCGGCTAGATAGATTTGGCCACCTGACAGTATTGGGTTACCCAAAGGGATTTTCCTTCTTGCGTCCTCGGGTCCTGTTACATCGAGGTTCCAGATGATGTTTCTAGTTGCTGCATCCATGGCGACCAATCTACGAGCATCGCCTTCATAACCCCAACGGGTATAAATCGTGTTACCATGGATTATGGGGCGAAATCTGCCTATACGATTTGTAGAACTCCCGTGCACGCCACGGAAAGCGTCAACCCATTCGGGCTTGTTTCCGTTATTCGCTTTGTACCAAGCCAATACGTTGCGGGTGCTTACCAGTAAATCCGAACCCACACTTTGGAGCTCCACGAATTCGAGACCGGTGGAACTCCGATTTTGAGGCCAAAGCGGTTGAGCAGGGAGTTTGAGAAATCTAATATTTAGCTCTGCAAGGGAAGGGGGAGCATTGGTCGAAGTCGGATTTATTCCTTCCATCAACCGAACTTTTATATCTTTTGCAGAAGCAGTTTTGCCCATCCATGGAAAAATCTCACTTTCATCAATCTCTTTAAAAAGTGAAACAAGCTCTTCCTTGTTTTTATCTTGAGCCGCAGCTAACCAAATTCCAACTCGGGCGAAACTAATCATCTCTGGTCGATCGGCATGTTCGATTAAATCTCGGAATGCCCGTCTGGCTGATTGCCCCTTCCCATCCATAAGCTCTTTTTGTGCGTAGGCCATTAATTGACGATGAGATGTTTCAGCCCAAGGAAACCTTCGAAACAATCCTAGTTTGTCCGTTTGAGTGGTTTTGCCGGGGTTCATGGATCTCCGGTCTAATCGACATCCGACCTCTTGGAACTTTCGAAGGCCCCGAATTGTTTTGGGACCGAGTGATTTCAATTGATTATCCAACACTGACCAAGACGTAGCTGAACCTGCCCCATCTTTGCGTAACATGTAAGCTTGACTCTGCTTTTCACTTAATGAGCCCTGAATCCAAAGGTCTATTTGCTCCTCTAATCCATTGGCCAAACCCGCTCCCAGTCTGTCCCATACCTGATTATTATCATCCGGCACCATCTGTCCCATCCAATCCTGCTCCTTGAGTCTCGGTTCTTTCGGAGTCCCTATCCATAAACCCCTTAATGATTCAGCCCTTCTGGCGGCCTTGGCGATTATTGGATCGACCCTGGAGTCGTCTAGTTTTGCAAACAAATCACGAAGCAAGTTTGGGGTTCGGGGAGATTTTATTATCGAATGAAACCTAGCCCTAGCTAAAAGCCAGTCGATATGATCGTTATTTGCGATTACCAAGTCGTCGACTAGTCGGGCGGCCTCTAGATGTCGCTTTTGCCTAGACCGCAGAAAAACCAGTAGGGTGGAGGCGTCAAGCACCGCAGGGGCGGTTGCTTCAAGGTAGCCCGATTGTCGCAAGGCCAGAATGCGCTCAGCCGCTTCATCGGACATGTTTTCGATAGGTGTAAGCGGGTAATCACGCCTACTCCTCCATAGGCTTTCAAGAAAGTATGGCGGAGGAAATATCGTGTATCGTTCCTTGTCTCTGGCAAACTTTCCTTCTACCAGAAAAGCCTCACGAACATATGACGAAATCAAGTCCCACATTTTCCCATAGTCGTTGCCTGCGGCGTTAAGGAATTTCTTGGGATAACCGGAACTGGGCCAATCGTTTGCGACTAGTTTCATGTATTCCGAAAGGCAGATGTGGTGTAGGGCGCGAGCAGCCAAATCGAAGTCTCCCGGGTGATCTGTGATCAATTCGTTGAGAATCCGGGTGCCCAGTGTGAAGTTGCCCTCGACGAATGCTCTGTCGGCTTCTTCGAACGTGTTTTCAAAATCATCCTCTTGGTCAGCCTTCGCTGCGGAACTGAAACTAAAGTATCCCAACCAAAGAGCCAAAGTGATTAAACCTGTTTTTCCGTAGCCAATCATCTCGATCTGAGCTTGGAGGCGACTAGCGTCACGCCATCGGCTTTCTTGTTTTTACTTTCATCGAGAATTCTCATGCGAAGCCACCAACTTCCGCCAAAGGTTGCTGTCTTGATCATTATTCTGTTGGAACCCTTTTTCAAGTTGATCTTGACCGTTTTTGTGTGTCTGGGTTTCGATCTCATGCGTTCGGAGGTTCTACTGCTTAGCTCATTGCGCTGGAACGTAAAATCGGCGACTTCCTTTTCGTCGATCCAAACCTTTTGGCTTAATAGTTCTCTCACTTCGATCTCTAGACGAACAAAACATTCCTCATCTGATATCAATTCGGTTTTGGCGTAGGCGACGGCATAGCGAACCGGCACCGGCATGTGCGCCGCGATGTGCACCTCTCCTTCCGAAGTTTGGGCCGAGGCTTCGACCCAGGTCAGGTCTAGTTCTCGATTGTTCGCTTGTCCTCCGCCAAATTCCCAACGATACTCTGCTTTGTAGGTTTCGGCATCTTCTTGAAGTTCAGGAGGATAAACTTTTGTAGTACCGGTGTTCTTGTTGTCGTTGAGGAAAGGGCCTACGACCATCCAATGACCTACGAAACCTTGGGCAATCGAGACGTCTGCAATTCGTTCGTTGCCGCTGAGGTCGTTCAATGCCTTGGCTGCCGCTTCCCGGCTCCGGCTTTCTTCTCCCCCGAGAAAGGGTTTCAAAACTTCAAGAGCAGAATCAAACTCATCGACTGTGGCGCGTTTTCCCAGGAGATCAAGTGCTGCCAGCAGGACACTCTCCTCGGAGCTACTGAAGGATCGGGTCAAGTAGGCGAGCAAGCCTTCTGTGGGTTTCGAGTCCACGGGGGCGCGTCGAAGACTTTCGAGTGCTGCTTGGGCGACCTTTGCGTTATCATCATGTACGTACGACCGAAAGATTTCGAAAAGGTCCTTGTCGGGAATCAATCCCCGGCAACGTACGGCAATCGCCCGGGTGATTGGATCTTCGCTTTTGAGATAATGTGAAAAGAAACTCTCGTATCTTGATGGTTCGATTTTGCTAAGCGCCGTCAGGCCGGATCGTATCGCATCTTGCGGCATGTCCTTTCGCTTTATCCAGATACCCGATAACAAATCCCCCAATTCCCGAGTCGGGCAAATTCCGGCCATGAGTTCGGCAGTGTTTCCTTTAAACTTAGTTTCTTCCGAACGCAGCATACCCCTCAATGAAGTAGTCACGGTTTTCTCGTCGCGGGTGGACAGAAGTTTTTGGCCCAATTGAAATTCCGTCTTATTTGGCGAATAATGGGTAGTCAGGCGAACAAGCAAGGGAATCGCTTGGTTGTCCGCGACGGCAAGGGCTTGTAGAATGTCTCGTCCGCGCCGTTTGTTTGCATTCGGGGCATAAAACAATTTCTCAAGTCGCGCGAGCGCCTCGTCGGAACCGACATGGGCGAGGGCCCGCATCAAGTCACTGGATATCGAACCCTGGTCGGACCCTGTCAATCTTTCTACTGTCGGCCATGCCTCCTCGGGAAATTCACTTGCATAAAGCGCGGCTGCCATTGCTCGAACTTCCATAACCGGATCCTTCAGTAGTTCGCGGGCTACGGGAGCTGATGTTTCCCCTCCGACTAGATCGAGAGTCTGGAGGGCCGCCTTGCGCAGGACGGGGTCACTATTTCCAGTGGCCTTTTGGGCTATGGGAACCATTTCTTTTCCTACGATTTGGGCTAAAGCCAACATGGCCCGGCCCTTCAACCAAGAGCTCTTTCCTTGATCGAGTATTTTTTGAATGGCGGGTACTGCCTCCTCGATTTTCAACTTGCCCAGTTCTTCCATGGCCACTGACTGCAGAATCCAGTCGTCGGCCGACAATTGCTTTGTCCATTGATGGATTTTTAGTGCCGAGGGTGCTCGCTTGTCCTGTCCAAGTGAGGGTAGTGCCAAGAGGCACGAGCAGAAGAACAAGCAGGTAAGCGTTGTCGAAAACTTATTTCTGGATATCGCTTCCCGAATGAGAGCGCGAACTGTGGTCTCTAGTCTCTTGTGAAGTCTCAAGTTTCAATTACCGCTGGTAGATCGGCAGAAACCGGTAAGGGACACCCAAGATGAGTATGGCCATAGAAGTCGAGTAGGTGTCACCTTCTTTGATTGACCATCGTCCGTCGTCTCTTTGTTTTTCCAACAAGGTTTTGGAGATGTGGGGGTAGTAGGCATTGAAGTCGGCTTCTCCAGATTGGTACATGCATTGTATGGCGTAATAATTGCCGTAAAGATAATGGGATCCACCGCTGAATTTTTGATCCGGATAGGCATGGAGAAAACGCATGCCTCGCTTGACCGCAGGATGGTTTCTCTGGCCACACATGATGAGCGACATTACACCGGCCCCTGTTCTTGCAAAGCCAGGCCCGCTTGGCCCACTGTAACCGAATCCACCGCTGGTTTCATCTTGGCAATACAAGACGTATTTGACTGCTTTCTTGAGGGTTTCGTCGGGGACCGATATTCCTGCTTCCTTAGCCGAGTTCAACGCTACGGTTTGCATTACCGTCATGGATAGGTCGGCGTCTCTAGGTTCGGGATTGTAGCGCCATCCACCTTGGTTGTTCTGGGATCGGATCGTAATCTCGACGGCTTTTTTTAACGTGTTGCGCAAGTGTGGGTTTGTACTCTGACCCCAAGCTTCGGACAGAGCCAAGATAGCCAAGCCGTGCTCGTACATGCCGCCGTGATGATTGGGGGTTCCCATGTAGCCTGCATGCCCTTTTTTCCCTATTTCTACCAAGTAGGCAACTGCTCGATCCATATTTCGACCGTATGTTCCTCTTCCGGGAACATGGCCTTGAAGCATAAAGGACATCAAGGCAAGGGAGGTGTCGGCCACGGGGTGTTTGTCACCCCATTTCCCATCTTGATTTTGTGTCTTGGCCAAAAAGCCAAGGCCTTTACTGATGGCTTCTTGGATTTCCGGAAGCAGTCGAACTCTCCCGACTCGTTGTGTCGTGGATGATTCTTGTGAAAAGGAGTCAACTGGAGTTAAGGCCCAGACGATTAAGGTGACGGTAAATGTCCGCCAAAAAGTAGTTTTGTTTTCCGGTTTCATGCAATCATTCCGCTAGTACTTCATAATAGTCAGCTACTTGTTTCCTGAATTCCGGAGGCAATTGCTGGACGTACTTTTGGATGGCGGCGGCACGCCTCCTTCTTTCGAGAGAGTTCATTGACATTCGCGTGCGTTTGACTTGATTTCCCCTGGCCGTGGTCGATGAATAGCCAGTCGAATCAATTTGAGGGTCGTCAGGCAAAACTCCAGGAGGAGCTGGCGCAAAGGATCCCGGTACGGGTACTCCCGATCCCGGGACAGAACTTGGCGGACCTATCCCTGGTGCTCCCGGACCCGGAGGTCCTGCACCCGGAGGTCCTGCACCCGGAGGTCCTGC
>CAWVZQ010000133.1:0-7294 GCA_963934405.1 uncultured Opitutales bacterium
CGCTCTAAGCGGATCGGATGCTTTTGCCTTGGGAGCGACGGAAAAATTGCAATTGCAGGGAGACATCCTTTTTTCGGGCGACGCGGGGAGCGCCAAGCGGGTGGTGCTGATGAGCGGTGGCGAGCTTGAGGGCTCGAGCGACTTGACTCTGGACGCAGCCACGAACGATCTGGTGCTTTCGGTACGGAAGGACATTGTGTTGCAGGGCACGACGGCGGGGTTGCAGGGCGCTACGGCGGAGTTGTCCGTGGCGTTGCGAGGAAACCGTGAGGTGACCCTCCATTCGATGAGGGACGTCAACCTTAAGAACGTGGAAGTGAGCGCCTCCCAGCTGGCGACAATCAAGGCGGCCAAGGAATTGTACGTGGACAACATGCGATTCAACGCCGAGTTGCCGAAGATCGTGATGGAGGCCACGACGATTCGCCTATCGAACGTAACTTTCCCAGCCAATGCCGCGGTAAACCTGAACAGCCTCAAGGGGGCCATCGACGGTCGGTATCCGAATTTCGGTACCTCGGTGCCCGCCGCCCAGCAGCTGGGTCGCGTCAACTTCCTGCAGAACGTGAAGTCCGGCGTGAATCTCCTGCACGATCGACCGAGCTTCGATTCCTTCGGGAGCAAGATCACGATTGGCAAGTTGAGATAGGGCTAGCCCCTTGGGCGCCTGTCCTTGTGTCCCGGCAATTTCGGGACGGGTGTTGATTGTCGTTGAAATCCATTGACGAAATGGCGGCTAAACGATTGATTCTAGGGCTTGGTCTCCCACTTTTGATCCTTGCCCGCTTTCCGTTGTTCGTGGTTCGCTCGATTCATAAGGATGCACGCTAACCGAAATTTCGATCCATTAGTCGCTTTTCCTCCACCGAGAGGACTTGGTCTAGTTCTCGCTCTTTTTGCCTTCGGTTTTCTGCAAGCATTAGGGGATGGAAACCATACGCTGTACGTGGATGAGAATCGTTCCCTTTGGGCCATGGGCGACAATGACAACGGCCAACTGGGCGACGGGAATCTCACCGATCACAACCAAACTTATAAGATCTCCACGGGAGGTGGGGTGGTGGATTTCGCCCATGGAATGGACCATACCCTTTACGTTCAGGACGACGGGTCCTTGTGGGTGATCGGCGACAATGCCTATGGTCAACTGGGTGATGGCAGCACTACGGATCGCAACAGCAGTTACAGAATCGTTGACGCCAACGTGACGGCGGTGGCGGCAGGCATGCACCACAGTGTGTTCTTGAAGAGGGATGGATCGCTATGGACCATGGGGAGAAACGATTATGGACAATTGGGAAATGGGAACGGGGCACAACAGACGACCCCTCAACATATCGTCGTGGCGGGGGTTTTGTCCATCTCCGCGGGTGGACATCACACTTGCTTCATCAAGGGGGATGGTTCCTTTTGGACGTCGGGCTTGAACGCCAACGGTCAATTGGGGAATGGCTTTACCAACAATTTGATTACTCCGGCCCTCATCGAGTACTCGGGAGTATCGGCAGTTGCGGCTGGCGGAAGCCATACTCTTTACCTCAAGAGGGATGGTTCCCTTTGGGCCATGGGTTACAATGCTTATGGTCAATTGGGAGACGACAACAACACAGACCAAAGCACTAGCTTGAAAGTCGTCGAGGCCAACGTGACTGCCATTGCGGCAGGATCCAATCACTCCTTCTACTTGGATGCGAACGGTTCCCTTTGGGGCGCGGGTTACAACGCCCACGGTCAATTGGGCGACGGGACGACTTTGGATCGAAACGTCAGCTTCGTCGAGATCGTCGAGGCCAACGTGACGGGGGTGTCGGCCGGATACGGTCACTCCCTTTATCTGGATGCGAACGGTTCCCTTTGGGCCATGGGCCTGAATTCGGATGGCCAGCTTGGGCTCGGGGACGATGCCAATCGCACATCACCCGTTGAGGTAGTGGCTTCCGGCGCCTATCGTTTGCCGGGCCATGGAGTCTTGGAAGGACACGGGTCCAGCTTTAGCCTGTACGCGGACGTCAATGGCTCCCTCTGGGGCATGGGGCAAAACGACAATGGCGAGCTGGGATTGCCGGGCTTGGCCGACCGTAACGTTTCCTCGCAAGTCGAGGCTTCGGCTGTGAGATCGTTCTCGGAGGGAGCCGACTATAGCCTTTTCGTCAAGACGGACGGTTCCCTTTGGGGCATGGGCTACAACGCCCACGGTCAACTGGGGGACGGTACCGTTTTGGACCGCAATGCCTCGGTTCAAATTCGTGCTTCCGGCGTCAGCCAGGTTTCGGCGAGCGGAAGCAACCGGTTCAGCCTATTTCTGGAGGACAATGGCTCGCTTTATGGCATGGGCCTCAACCACAAGGGTGAGCTGGGGCTTGGCGACACGGTCCAACGATTGACGCCCACTCACGTCGTTGACTCCGTAGTTAGCTTTGCGGCGGGGTATGACCATGCCCTGTTCGTAAAAGGGGATGGTTCGCTTTGGAGCATGGGTTCGAATGCCTACGGCCAGCTCGGAGACGGAAGTACGACCGGCCGGAGTTCGCCCGTTAAAATCGTGGACGCCAACGTAACGGCGGTTGCCGCGGGCGACGGGCATAGCTTGTTCGTCAAAAGCGATGGTTCCCTCTGGACGATGGGGCGCAACGATTACGGGCAGCTGGGCGACGGTAATCTTACAAGCAGGGCTACCCCGGCGTCCGTTTATTCTTTCGGCGTCCTTTCCGTTGCCGCGGGCGCTCACAGCAGTTTTTTCATCAAGAGCGGTGGTTCCCTGTGGTCGATGGGGCAAAACAATTCGGGACAATTGGGCTTTGGGGATACGACGGGTCGTGTTTATCCCACCAAGGCGGTTAGCACAAGTGTGACCGCAGTTTCCGCAAGACAGTCTCACGCCCTGATCCTTAAAACCGATTCCCTATGGGCGACCGGATTGAATGCCGACGGGCAGCTGGGGCTGGGAGACCATATTTTCCGGAGTGGTTTCTACGTGGTTGAATCGTCTGGCGTCGGGACTATTTCCGGCGTGTTTACCCAAGGTGGAAGTCCGCCTGCCTTTACATCTTACGAAGCTAAAGCAACGGTGTCGGTTTCCAAGGCTGAAAACGACGGCACTTCCGTAGCTGCCACGATTACCGCCTATGATCCCGAAACACATCCGATAAGTTATTCCATTTCGGGTGGAGCGGATGGCGACCTTTTTGAAGTTAATGCCACGGGAAATATAGAGGTAAGCCTTGACTCGGGCGAGGAGGTCAATGCCAGCGTCGGCTTGCTGCAGTTCAAGGTTTATCCTGATTACGAACATCCCGACGATGCCGATCTCGACAATATCTACGAAGTGATCGTGCGAGCCGGCGACGGCAACAAGACCACGGACCAGACCTTTGCAGTTGAGGTGACGGATTCGCACACGAGCGCGATGGATGATTCAAACGAGAGCTCCCTGACCTTCACGAACGCAGGGGTTTCCGGGTACTCGGGACCCACGCAGGCGCAAGTGGACGCAAACTACACAGGCACGGCTCTTCAAGGCGCGGTGACCGTGAATACGCAAGGCATTCAAGAATGGACGGTTCCCTACAAGGCATTGTACAGGATCGAGGTATTGGGAGCAAAAGGAGGTTTCGTGGAGGGATTCTTCAGCGGAGGACTAGGTGCTCGAGCGGTTGGTGTTTTCGATTTGAACGTGTCTACGAACTTGAAGATTCTCGTGGGCCAAGAAGGCGTGGACGCTTCCGGAGCCGGAGCCGGGGGAGGAGGAGGAAGTTTTGTTACTTATGCCAATAACGATCCCTTGTTGGTCGCTGGTGGCGGCGGTGGGGCGGGATCTGACCAAGCGGGCGGGGACGCCGGCATAAATGAACAGCCAGGACCGTGGAACAGACTTGGTACCTCGTCGTTGAAGGGTGGAGGAAACGTAAATGGCGGTGGCGGTTTGGAATATGGCGCCGGAGATGACATTTATGGAGGTAGATCCTATGTCTCTTCCGGATTGGGTGGTGATTCATCAGTCGAAGGAGGTTTTGGTGGAGGCGGGTCAGGAGTCTCGAATTACGGCGGTGGCGGTGGCGGTTATTCAGGAGGCAATGGCGGCGTTACTTTTCCTAGCAACTTTGCCGGCCAAGGCGGGGGCTCTTTCAACGCCGATGCCAATGGTTTTTCCGTGGCCGGATATAGTGATGGCAACGGCTCGGTGCTGATTACCTTGGTCAAATCGCTCAATTTCATTCCACGAGACATTTTTCACGGTACGCTGTACGTCGAGGAAAACGCGACCGTGGGCACGGTCGTGGGCGACTTCAATGGAACCGACGACGACTTAAACGCCACTTTAGTTTTCTCCTTGGTCGCCGGTAACGGATCCACTCACAACTCCTTTTTCACTATCGATGCCAACGGCACCCTGAGTACGGCGGCAGCTCTGGACTATGAGGTGAACGCCACCTTGAGCATTCGCCTGCGAGTGACTGACAATCACAATGCCATATACGAAGAGGCCTTTGTCATCAACGTGACCGACGTTGACGTCGAATCCCCCGTGATCACCTTGAACGGAGCCGCCAACGTGACCTACGAGGCAAATGCGACTTATCCCGATCCGGCCGCCGTTGGGGCAGACAACAACGACAGCGACGTCACTGTTTACGGCGTGGGGAATTTACTGGCGAACATTCCGGGCACGTACGTCTTGACCTATGACTTGAACGACAGCTCGGGCAATGCGGCTACTTCAGTGAGGCGTACGGTGACCATTGTGGATACTACTCCTCCTGTAATCACCCTGAACGTCGACGCCAACCGGACCTACGAGGCGGGCCCCGAGTATGTTGATACCAATGCCACTTGGACCGACGTCGTGGATGGGAACGGAACTGTGTTCCCCACCGGAGAGGTGAACGCTAGCAAGTTGGGCACCTATGTTTTGAATTACTCCCGGACGGATGAAGCGGGCAACGTCGCTCTCGACGTCAATCGAACGATCACTGTGGTCGACACGGAAATCCCCGTCATCACTATCTTGGGAGATGCCAACGCCTCGCACGAGGCGGGTGTCGTTTACGTGGACGCCAACGCAACTTGGTCGGACAATCTCGATGGGAACGGATCGATCGACATCAATTCAACCCAGGGCGGAGTGAATCCGTATCGGCAGGACGTTTACTACATAACCTATTCCCACACCGATTCCTCGGGGAACGTGGCGGAATTGGAAACGCGCAAAATCACGGTTGCGGATACGACCTCGCCGGTGATTGCTCTCGAGGGCAACGCCACCTATTCGCACGAGGCGGGCGAACTTTACGTTGACCCGGGGGCCGTTTGGTCGGACATACTGGATGGCAACGGAACGTTGGAGGCGAACGGCACGGTTTTACCGAATGTTCTCGGTGACTACAACGTGAGCTACTCGAAGACTGATGCTACTGGCAACGTGGCTACGGAAGTTATTCGAACCGTCCAAGTGGTCGACACAACCTCGCCCGTTCTCACTTTCGAGGGGAACTCGAGTATTCGGCATCGAGTTTTTCAACCATACGTGGACTTGGGAGTCCATGCCACCGATTCATTCGAGGGAACCGTGGACGTGAACAGCACCGGCGAGGTGAACGCGAGCAAGTTGGGCACCTACATTTTGACCTTTTCGGCGACGGATTCAAGGGACAACGAGGCGATACCCTTCGTTCGTCGGGTCGAGGTGTTCAATGAAGCTCCCATCGGAATTGAACAAAGAATCATTCAATTGGGGGATGGTTTCGCCTCAGCTTCCTCGGTTGCCGTTTTACCGCCTTATGACCTTAACGATGCCAACTATTCCTTGGTTTCCGGCACGGGTTCGGCGGACAATGCGGTCTTCACCTTGGAAAACAACGGTTCTTTGCGCCCGAACTCGCCTCTGGATTTCGAGTCGAATTCATCTTATTCCATACGAATTCGTTGGGGAGGTGAATACGGTACGGGGAACGTGGTGGAGGAAGTGTTGACAATCAAGGACTCTCCTACCGGGATTGCCCAGAAGGTCGTTCGAATAGAGGAAGGTTTTACCTCGGGCGAATTAGCTTACGTTTTTTCGACCTTGGATCCCGACGACCTAAACTCGACCAGGCCATATGCCTATTCACTGGTCGAGGGCACGGGCTCGTCGGATAACGTATCCTTTGAACTGGAAGCAAACGGAAGCCTCTATTCGAAAGGCGTTCTGGATTTCGAGACGAAATCATCTTATTCCATTCGAATTCGTACTGCCGACGAATTCGGAGCTGATGTCGAACAGCCATTGACCTTGGAGTTGGCGGATGCCTTTTTACCCAACCTCGATACGGAGGCAGCTACCGTATTGGGAACCAGGTCGGTCACTCTTTCGGGGAATGTTATGGATGCCGGGCATACCTCGGGGATACTGGAACGGGGTTTCGTCGTGAGCCGAAAGACGGACCCTGCCTTAGGAAAGCAAGACGTGCTTAAGATATCCGCGACCATTGATTTGGAAACTTCCTTCAGCTCAACCGTGTCCGAGTTGTCGGCTTCCAAGCGATATTATTTTCGGGCTTTCGCCACTAATAAAGAAGGTACGGGATATGGGGCCCAAGAGAGTTTTGACTTAAGCGCCTCCAATGCCACTCAAATCTGGTCGAACGGCACGGAGTCGGACCCCGTCAATGTCCCGAATTGGTGGACTAGCCCATGGTTTGGCAATTTTGCAGTGACGGAAGGAACGGATTGGATTTACCATGAACAATACGCTTGGTTGTTCATCTTTCCACAAGAGGGGGGTGGCCTTTGGTATTGGCAGAAGAATCTGGGTTGGCTATGGACGGCGAGCGAACTCTATCCTTACGTTTACCGGCAAGGCTTTGGCTGGCATTATTTTTTAGGGGCTTCCGATGGCAGCGTTTTTCTTTTCAGTTATCCTGATGAGACATGGATAGACGTGGCTCAGGAAACCGATCGATGAGTTGTCGGTTTTCTAATTGAAGTGTCTTCTTTCCCGTTTTTTTCATTGTAAAATCAGGGAAAATCGCGGCAGGTCGAAACAATGCTCAATCACTGCATAATTCTTGATCGATTCAAGATAAACATTGTCATTGGCAAGATTGTCCATTCATGATTGTATTTTATTTTAATTTATCGTGATGACTAGCAGTCTTTTGCACATCCGGCCCCTTATCCTATCCTCTTTATTTGCTCTGGCGAATCTGGTCTTCGTCTCAAGCGAATCATTCGGTCAAGCCGTTGCCGTTCCTGCAGCGGAACCTTCCCGTCCGGGATTTCAGGGTTTTCACTCGAACTTGGGGTTACAGGAAATCGT
>CAWVZQ010000134.1:0-7273 GCA_963934405.1 uncultured Opitutales bacterium
CTGTGGAAACAAGTCATGGGAATTGGTTTGATCGAGCCGGTCGACAATATGATGGACGACACCACCGCCACAAATCCGGAACTTTTACAATATTTGGACAAGCTTATGGTCGCCCTCGATTACGACACCAAGGAATTCCTGCGAGTCCTCTACAACACTAAAACCTTTAACAGAGCTACCCCTGCAGAGCAGTTCAGCCTATCTTCGGACACTCCCTATCTCTATCCTGGGCCGATTCTGGAACGAATGACGGCTGAACAAATATGGGACTCGCTCTTGGTCTTGACTTACCCCGAAATCGAAAAGCGCAAAGTAAAAGACAATCCCTCAGAGTACGGGCGCTTTGATCGCTATTCGGAAATGTCTGGCGAAGAACTTTTGGCGGAAGCCATGTTGATGTCCTCCGGTGGCAAAAACATGATGATGAACAAGGAGGACGGAAAGATGGCTGTCAAGGCCGGCCCTGCTGAAAACGTAAATTGTCCCATTAAGCCGGGACGTGCCGTCGATCCCGGGATCACGGTCGTGAGCGAAGGCAAAACCATCGCCTTCTGCTGCAACGGTTGCAAAAACAAATTCATGGCTAATCAAGCTGCGCCAAAACCGAAAAAAGGATCAAAGGCTACTGCAGGCAAGAGTAATGGAATGATGGACGGCGGAGTAACATACGTTAACGCAAGGGAGGCTCGAGCTTCCGAAATTGGATCACCCGCTCCTGTAGGTCATCTCGTCCGCGAGTTTGGTGGTTCCGACCGTGAACAAATCCAAAACAGTCATCGGGACGCCTCGGTTACTCAGGTTCTTTCCTTGCTTAATGGCTATGTGGAGAAAAAAATACTTAAAAACAAAAAGTCGGTAGTTCTCCAAAATCTCGCGAAGGTTGAGAACATGGACGACAAGATAGATACGATTTTCTACACTATCTTTAATCGAAAGCCAGACGCACGGGAAGAACGGGACTCGAAAGACTTCGTGAAAAAGTTTGGAGACGATGCGTACCCGGATCTGATCTGGACACTCGTAAACAGCCACGAATTTATCTTTGTACAATAGATTTTCGCCCACCCATTTCAAAATAATACTGAATCCGAAATACAGCCATGAAACAACTGATACGCAATTTTGACGACCTGGGCAGACGCCAGTTCATTGCTCATGCAGCAAAAGCCTGTCTTGGGGTTGGCCTTCTGCCCATGCTTGGAAATAAATTGAGCACACCTCTCAATGCTCTAACTCCGGGAGTTCGCCATGCAACGGCAAGATATGTGATTTATCTCAACATGTCGGGTGGCATGACCCACCTCGACACCTTAGATCCGAAGCCGAACAACCCTAAGATGCAAGGCCCGACCAAAGCCGTGCAAACAAGTGCGGACGGGATCATTCTGGCGGAAAACTTTGCGAAAACTGCAGCGCACATGCACAACGCAGCCGTAATCAGGTCCGTTTCGACCAACCAAGGCGCCCACGAGCAGGCCGGATATCTGATGCATACAAGCTATGTAAAGCGTGGCACTATCGTGCACCCGACCTTCGGTAGCTGGGTAGCCAAGATGTCGGGACAGATTAACCGTACCATTCCGATGAACGTTCGCATCGGGGGAGGCAGTAATGAATTAGGGGCCGGGTTCCTCGAATCTCAGTTCGGTCCACTTCCCATCGGCAGTCCAAAGGCTGGTCTCGCCAACAGTAAGATGGCCGACTACTTGAACGAAGATCGTTTTGGTCGACGTCTCGCCATGGCCGAAAAGATGAACACAAAGTTTGTCGGTCGTTTTCCTCAAAAGAAGGTACGAGCCTATACCGACCTTTACAAGGATGCGGTTAAGCTCATGAGAAGCGAAGACCTCAAAGCTTTCGACATCGCGCAGGAACCTAAAAACATACAGGAGTTTTATGGTGAATCAAATTTTGCCCAAGGTTGCCTGCTCGCCCGGCGTTTAATTGAAAACCAAGTTCGTTACGTTGAAGTTACTCGAGGCGGTTGGGACACTCATGACGAGAATTTCGATCGTGTCGGCGAAAACTGTATGGAAGTCGACCAAGCTCTTAGTGCTTTGCTATACGACCTTGAACACCGAGGACTGCTGAAAGAAACTCTTGTCGTGCTCACTTCCGAGTTTGGTCGCACTCCCGAAATCAATCCCCGCAATGGCCGTGATCACTGGCCCAAAGCTTTCTCCGCCTTTATGGCCGGCGGTGCAATCAAAGGCGGCACGGCTTATGGAAAAACTGATGAGAACGGCAAAGAAGTAGCCGAAAACCCAGTCAAACCACCCGACTTGAATGCCACAATCGCCTACGCTCTTGGATTGCCGTTAAATGAAATTCAATATTCGCCATCCGGCCGCCCGTTCACAGTAGCGCACAAAGGCGAACCTATCCTCGACATCCTTGCTTAGGAAGGTCGAGAATAGAATAATACCGATGGCGAAGCAGATCGCCACCTTATCAGTCGCAGTCATATTGTTGATTGCGGCAAGTACCGCACAGGCGGTCGAACCTTTCCGAACTTTCAATACGGTTCAAGGCCACTCGATGACTGCTAGATTCATTGGCTTTCAAGGGAATCAAATATACATTGAAGGTGAGGATGGCCAACGTTTCGCACTTCCCTACGAATCACTACAACCGGATGACCAACGCTATTGCAGTGATGCCGTAAGCAAAAAGCGTGTCCTGGAAGGCGTCCCTCCTGCCGCCCCCGCGCCTGCTCAGCCTAAAGAACCTGTTCCGACTCCTCCTAGTAATCCAGAACCAGATCCTACCCTTCCCCCCGAACCGGAATCTTCCCGGCTTAGGTCAGGATCATTTTTCAGCCATAAGATAGCTCCCTTGGGAGTGGACCCAAAAAGTATGACTACCGGCGGCGGAATGCCCGCACCTGGTGAACCCATTGATTTTCAATCCCATGTGCTACCCTTGCTTCAAGAGCGTTGTACGGATTGCCACGGAGCTCCCTTCGAAAAGAATGGACGAACCATAACTCCTAAAGCAGGACTACGTCTTGATACCTTCGAAATGGTGCTAAAAGGCACTCTCGACGGGCCTGTCGTGAAGCCGGGGAATGTCGGGGAAAGCGTCTTGATCGAACTAATAACTCTGGATGAGGACGACTCCGATATAATGCCACCCAAGGGGGGCAAACTTACACCTGAACAAATAGGCGTATTCACACGCTGGATCGAAGAGGGGAGTAAACCAAGTGCCACCGGAAGCGGAACCGCAGGAGGTGGATCCTTACCTGCTCCTGGTCAACCCGTGGACTATGAAACGCACATTAAGCCGATATTCGCGAAACGCTGCCTCGATTGCCACGGCGAACCCTATGTAAAAAGCGGGCGCACCATCACCCCAAAGGCTGGTCTACGTCTGGATACCTACGAGACGGTCATGAAGGGCACTCTCGACGGGCCCGTAGTGATCTCCAATAACATAGCGGAAAGCACTCTCTATATTCTGGCGAACCCCGAAGAAGCCGACGACACCGAAATCATGCCACCTAAGGGCGACCCGCTCGCTGCCGAGCAAATAGACGCAATTAAACGCTGGATTCTGGAAGGAGCTCTCCCGAAAGCCGCCGCCACCGCAGTCGACCCCAACGCAGTTCAAGCCCCTACAACTGCAACCGCCACAAACAGTTTTCACAAAGCCACACCACTTGACGAACTGGCTAAACGGGCCCGCGCCGTGGGGAAACCTCAAATCGCCGCCGCCGAAAAAACAGGGGCATTCATTACGCCTTTGTCGAAAAAGCATTCGCTCCTTCGAGTCGAGTTTTCGTCCAACGCCCCGAACATCGACGATTCCGCTCTTCAACGATTCAGCAATATTCGCAATAACATTTCTCACCTAGATCTCTCTCGCACCAAGGTCACCGATCGCGGAATGGGAGCTCTCCGGAGTTTCTACAACTTGACTTGGCTTAGCCTGCGAATGACTTCAGTCGGAGACGACGCCCTCACTGCACTCAATAAACTACCTTCTCTTTGGTACATTAATCTCGTAGGAACTGAAGTAACCGATAAGGGAATTCAAACATTGGCCTCCATTCCGTCCCTCAAGGAAATATATCTCTGGAACTCGAAAGTCTCAGAAGACGGAGCAGCCAAACTGCAGGCGGCCCTTCCGAACGCGAAGATAATATACAGGTAAGATCGCCAAGGCACGGCTTGCCATGCGGGCTTCACCGGCAAGTGGAAATTGCATTAACTTCGGGATAATATCTTACCGTTTCAGTTAGATCATCAGAGAGGTAATCTTCACTCTGTGGTTTGGTTTTTGTCGAGATAGGCTTAAGATTAAGTCAAAAGTTATCACTGCTCTCATAAATAACTCGGTTTATTAATTCAACTAAAGCTTGCTAAAGCGAATTCTTATACTTATTGATTAGAGCATAGAAATGCAAAAAAAAGACAACTTGACGGCACAAGTATCGGTACTCTTGAGCGAATCGGAAAGAAAGATTCTGTCCAAGGAATCCTTTGACGAAAACAGGTCTATCTCTCAAATTGCCCGACTCGCCATCCAGAAACACATAGATGGCCATGAACACCCCATCAAACCCGGAATCAATGGCTCGATCGAGGAAATCTTCACCGTTCTCGGGCGGCAATTAGCCAAGTCCACGGACATTCTGGGAAATCTTCGTCTGATGCTGTTCGAGTCGACAATCAAAGGAGGCAATTACTTGGGAAGTTACGTTTCCGACAACGCAACTGAAATAACGGGCTACGACAAAGAAGACCTGTTGGACGGTGATTTCTTCATTTCACGAATTCACCCGCAAGAGCGTAAAAGTTTCATTGCCGAGAGTAAACTGGGTCTCCAAAAGGGAACCTGCGAAGTCACCTTTAGATTCAAGATGCAAAACGGCGCCTACGAAATGACGCGTGCCTTCTTTTCCTTAAAAGATGAAAATCACGTATTCGGAACTTGGCAGATCATTTCCGAACTCATTTCTCCGGAGTAGCATCAGTTCTCAAGTTTAATTTCGAAAAGTCCCCGATACGGGGTTTGAAGTTTGTAGGAATCGAGAAACACGCTAGGATACGAAAATGTCGGATCGTGAAGAAAAAACCTATCTCGCCAAAGCGGAAAGTAGACGTCATCTTATTCTCGTGACGCTAACCAAAGAGCAAGCCACCTATGAAGCCATCGACGCCACTGGCGTTGTCTTTGACCGCACAGTCCCCACGCCATGATTACTTCTTTCGATCCTGAGGTTGCGCGCCGCGACTTCCCCATTCTCGGAAAAAGTTTCCGGGGCAAACCCCTCGCCTACCTCGACAACGCGGCTACCTCCCAAAAGCCCAACGCCGTAATCGATGCCATTGCCAACCACTATCGGGAATTCAACGCCAACGTGCATCGTGGTGTATACGCTCTGGCGGAGGAAGCTGAAATCGCCTACCTCCATGCCAGAAAGGTCATCGCCGGTCATCTCAACGTGAACGCCGATGAAATCATTTTCGTTCGCGGAACCACGGAAGCCCTCAACCTAGTCGCCCAAAGTTATGCCCGCGCCCACCTCGGCGAAGGCGACGTCGTGTTGCTCACCACCATGGAGCACCACGCCAACATCGTGCCATGGCAACTATTGAAGGAACAAACGGGAATCGAGATCGAGGTCTCCCCCATCCTTGAGGATGGATCTCTCGATCGCGATGCACTCAGCGCTCTGCTCGATCAGCCAAAAGTAAAGCTTCTCTCGCTCTGCCACGTTTCCAACTCGCTCGGCACGGTCAACCCCGTTGCCGAAATCGTTGCGGAAGCCAAGGAACGTGGCGTCGTCACCGTAGTCGACGGAGCCCAAAGCATTCCTCATGGCCCAATCGACCTTCGCGATATCGATTGCGATTTCTTCGCCTTTTCGGGGCACAAGGTATTTGCCCCCATGGGCATCGGCGTCCTCTTTGGAAAGAGGGAACTACTCGCCGACATGCCACCCTACCAAGGCGGGGGCGATATGATCGACGAGGTGACCTTCGAAAAAACCACCTTCGCTCCCCCACCCCAACGCTTCGAGGCGGGTACGCCCAACGTCGAGGGCGCCATCGGTCTCGGGGCCGCCATCGAGTACCTAGGCGACCTCGATCTTGCTGCAGCGACTGACCACGAGCAAGCCCTCCTAGAGCAAGCCACCGATGGGCTGGAAGCCCTTCCGGGCCTCACTATTCACGGAAATGCTCCCGGCAAGGCAGCCGTCATTTCCTTTACCGTCGACGGCATCCACCCTCACGACATAGCCACCTTTCTGGATGCCGAGGGCATCGCCATCCGAACGGGTCACCATTGCTGCCAACCCCTCATGGAGCACCTCGGAATCACCGCCACCGCCCGGGCATCCTTTGCCTTCTACAATACGAAAGAGGAAGTGGATCGGCTCGTCGAGGCTCTAAAAAAGACCATCGCCTGCTTTCAATAATTCGATTTTCTCACTTGAAGAAACTTCCAAACCATCTCCCGAAGCTTTATTCTTTCTAGGCTTACAACCTTCAACGAATCCTAACCTAACCTAACCTTAACCATGTTCAAGCAACTCCTATCCATTCTTCCATTAGTAACGATTCTTCCCTTAGCTCTCGTCGCCAAGGACGAGGAAGCCAAACCCGCCGGCCCGTTCGCCCAGCAGACCATCGATCTCGGCGTGGTCGTTTCCGACGTCAAGAAGTCCCTCGCCTTCTACAAGGGTGTGGTCGGCTTCACCGAAGTGGAAGGCTTTAAGGTGGCGGGAGACTTCCCCAAGAAAGTCGGTCTCACCGACGGCGCAGCGCTCGACATCCACGTCCTGGTCCTCGGCAAAGACGAGACCGCTACTAAGCTCAAGGTAATGCAGGTAAAGAGCGAAAAGCCCGCCCGCGTCATCAAGCAGCGCCACATCCACACCACCACCGGGTTTTCCTACGTCAGCATCTTCGTAACCGACGTCGACGCCGTTCTCGAGCGGGCCAAGGCCGCGGGCATCAAGCCCTACGCCCAAAGCCCGCAGCGACTTCCCGAAGGTCTCCCGCAGGACGTCTGCCTACTCATGCTCAAGGATCCCGACGGCAACTTCGTGGAGATCATCGGCCCCCTCACAAAGAAGCTGCAAAAGGCCAAGTGACTTTGTTTCGCGGTCCACGCCCGGCGCTTTTCCTAGCCGTCCTCACAGGGGCTGCTAACCTGACGGGCAAGGAACCTAAACCGCGAAACGAGATTCGCGTCGACTTCGACGCTCACCCAGAGGGCGCCTACGAGATGCGGATATTCCGCAAGGACTGGAGCAACGCCT
>CAWVZQ010000135.1:0-7272 GCA_963934405.1 uncultured Opitutales bacterium
AAAAAGTATCTGGATCAGAGCCTACTTCTCAGCTTCTTCCTTTTTCTTTCCGCCTTTCTTTCCACCTTTCTTTTTCCCGCCAAAACCTGCATCTTTCATGCGTTTCTTGTCCTCGTCGGAGATTTTGGCGCGCTCTTCCTTGTCGAGCTTCTTGTCTTTGTTTGCGTCGTACTTTCCCCTAATCTCCTTAAGCAAGGTTTTTTGCTCTTCGGTAAGGGCGGGGCGTTCCTTTTTACCCTTTTCGGCCTTCTCTTTCTTTTCAGCGGCAAAAGCGGATCCGAGTCCGATGGCGCAAGCGGTAAGCAGTATGATGAGTTTCTTCATTATCCTTATGTATTTGGTTTTGAATGAGTGCCCACTTTACAACTGGGGCAGGTTTGAGGTGTAACGACGGATATTGTAGAAAAGTTGCGCTATTTCAAAATGACTGGTCTTTGGTCGGGTGGTTTTAATTCTTGCGATTCTGTGTTTTCGAAAAATGAATCTTAACGTCTTGCCAAATATGGCTCACGGAGCCTTCCTGTAAGGTATGACTACTTTAGCACGTCGCAAGTTCTTGAGCTCTGCATGGGCATTGCCCGTTCTGGCTGCCCCTTTAAGCTCGGTCGCCAAGCCGATCTCCGAAAAGTCGGGCCAAGTGAAGCTGGGGGTTTCTAGCTATTCCTACTGGCATTTCAGACCACCTAAGGTGTCCATCGAGACGGTGATCGACAAGACTGCTCGACTGGGAGTGGAGGGCGTCGACATCCTTCATCGGCAAATGGATTCCGAAAAACCCGAATATTTGCAGAAACTGAAGCGGCATGCGTTTCTCAATGGGGTCGATCTCATAAGCTTATCCATTCACCAAGACTTCGTTTCTCCCGACTCAGACTCTCGCAAGAAGAATGTCGAGCATACCAAGAAGTGCATCGAACTCGCCTACCAAATGGGCATCCCATGCATTCGTCTTAATTCGGGTCGCTGGGGCACTGCGAAAAACTTCGATCATCTCATGGAGTTGCGAGGCAATGAACCCATTCTCAAGGGCTATACTTTGAAAGATGGATTTCGCTGGTGCATCGATTGCATCGAGGAATGCTTGCCGAAAGCCGCCGAATGCGGGGTGCACCTAGCATTGGAGAATCACTGGGGGCTCACTCGTACTCCCGAGGGTTTGCTCCACATTGCCAACGCCATAGAGTCTCCTTGGTTGGGTGTGCTTATGGATACTGGCAATTTTTTAGAGAACCCTTACGACAAGCTGGAGCAAATCGCCCCGAAGACCACCTTCGTGCAGGCCAAAACTTATTATGGGGGAGGGGAGTGGTACACTCTCAACCTAGATTATGATCGTATCGCCGCCATACTTCGGAAGGTCGGTTATAAGGGGTACGTATCGATTGAGTTCGAGGGTAAGGCACCCGCCGATGAGGGAGTCGCCAAGAGTGTAGCCATGCTCCGCAAGGCGTTTGCCTAGATTCTTCTAAAGCACGTATGTTTCTTGTCCTTGTTGCTTGAACTAAGGAGTGCGGAGGTAGGCTAGCAGGTCGGCCACGGCTTCCGGATTCAAGGCCGTTTCCAGTCCCTCGGGCATAAGGGATTGGCCAATGGCGTGGATACTCTTGAGGTTCTTTCGGAGAACGGTCATCTCCTGTCCTGATGCGGTGCGAAGGATTAGGGCGCTAGGAGTTTCCGAGGCAAGAACGCCAGTGATGGCGGAATCGTCTTTGCTTATGACGAGGTAGGTGGTGTACGTCGTTTCCACCGCTTGGTTTGGATCCAGGATGCCGATTAGCCAGTCGTTGATTGGCTTGACCGAGAAGGTGGCGAGGTCCGGTCCCACTTTGTTGCCTTGGCCCTTGAAGCTATGGCAAACGGAGCAATTTGTCGTGAAGAGAAGCTTGCCGTTCTTGACGCTACCCTTCAGGTCGCTTACGCCTGCGTATCGCCGGATGACCTTGGCCCGGTCGGGATTTATTCCACCGAGAAGTTTCTTGGCCCGGGTACTGATGGCTGAGCGAGGGTATTGAAGTAGCTTTTGCCGGTGTGCGGGGCTGATCTGGATGGCGGATAGCTTGCCTGCCTCGATGGAGTCAAGCAGAGCGTGGGCTGATTCGTCTCGCCCCAAAAGGTGTTCAGCCACTGCAACGCGCTCGACGGGGGCATAAGAGCTCCAGTGGGTCAGCAAGACCGAAGCCGTTAAGGGTTGGTGAAGTTTGGGGAGAGTGCTCAAGGCTGCTTTGCGGATGGAAGGTCGGTTCTCCGCCGCAAGAAGATTGCCCAGCAGGTTGATGTCTTCTCGTTGCTCGGTTGGTCCTCGACCGAGCAGGGCAATGGCGGAAAGTCTTGCGCTTTCATCAGCTTGGTCGTCTCGGGCGATTGCCCGAACCTTGGAGAAAACGGTTTCAAACCCTCTAATGCCTCGCTCGGAAGCCTTGGCCAGCCTTTGGTGAAACTGGTCGAGCGGTTCCTTTCGTTGCTCGATAGCGTCGACGAAGCCGTCCATGAGAATGAACTGTCGTCGAATATCCTTTTCGGCAGCAATTTCGTCGAACACTTTGGCAAGGGGTTCCAAGTTGTCCTGTAGGATGGCGAAGCGTATGAGGTTGGAAAGGAGGCCTGTGGGTGCTTTCGTCTCCTCCGAGAAGATATACTTAAGCATGGCTGCGGCGTGGGGCAGAGCCGAACTTTTGACTGCCAGTTGAACGCGGGGTTCGTTGGCATCGGCAAGTGCGAGCCGTACGAGAGCCTTTCCCGCCTCCACATTCTTCCACTCGCCGAGGGAAAAACCGACTTGCCTGCGAACCCGGATTGACTCGTCTTCGATTCGTGAAACTATTAGCTCGGCATGATTCCCCTCGCAGAGGCGAACGGCCTGTTCGCGTACGCTGAAATGAGGGTCTTCCAAGGCTTGCTTCAGCACCTTGGAATCGAGACCGTCGAGACCTTCTAGAATGCAGAGGGCCTGAAGGCGAACCTTTGGACTCTTGCTCGTTTGGGCCAACTTGCGAAGGTCGGCGGATGCATCCTCGCCCCCCCGAGCCAAGAGCAGACGCTGGATAGTGTCGCGTTGCCAACCGTTAGGACTGTCGAGAGCAGTCACGAGTCTCTTAGTCGACATCCGGTCAAGACGGGGCGTCTTTCGAAGTTTGGATCCTTTTGGTAAAACGCGCCAAATGCGGCCTCTGTTCGAGCCTTCGCGCAGGTTCACCCTGCTTTGCATCCCCGGAGGGATCCATTTCGGATGTTCGATTACAAGCCGGTACATGTCGGCCACGTACAAGGCTCCGTCGGGACCGGTTTTGGTCATGGTGGGTCGAAACCAATTGTCCGAACTGGCGAGGAATTCACTTTTCTCCTCACCTTTGGCGCGATGACTTGTGAAGGTGATGCCGTCAGGTGCGAGCATCTCACGATGTACGAGGTTGTGAACGGGTTCACTGATAAAGACGCTGTGCTCGAAATCCGGACCGAAGAGTCCGCCGCGATAAGGCGATGGGCTATTTGCGCTCGTGACCATGCCGTAAGCACCCGGCATGTTTGGACGTTCCATTCGTGGACTTATCGGAAAGCAACGACGAGAGTCGGGGTAGTTGAAAAGCATTTGGCGCGTATCCTTGACGACCAAGTGCGGGTTACGTGTAACGTAGTGAAGCGGCAGGTGGATGTGCCAAAGCCAATTTGGATTGTTGTTGCCGAACCAGTTTCCCCAGTCGTCCCGGTGCAGACCGAACTGGGTTTGGTTGAACAGGGTCTGCATCTCGCCCGTGACCTTGAAGCGAAAGTCGCGGCCATTGATGTTCACGACTTTGCCCGTGGCGGTGCTCTTGATCATTCCTCCACTGTCGCCATTTGCGGCGTAAATCCAATTGTCCAAGCCAAGGACGAAGCCGTTCATGCGATGTTGCTGATTGCCTTCGCGAAAACCGGTGAAGAGGACCTTGCGAAGGTCGGCCTTGCCGTTGCCGTCAGTGTCCTCGGCATAGAGGATGTCGGGTGCAGCGCTTACAAGAACGCCTTTCCCCCATGCCATGACGCCGCTTGGGAAGTTGAGTCCGGAAAGGAACACGGTCGAATGATCGTATCGACCATCATCGTTACGATCCTCGAGAAAGCGAATTACACCACCTGGTTTCCCCCTGCCGTTGATTCCCGAGGGATAGTCCCCCATCTCGGTCACCCAGAGTTTGCCGTCAGCTCCCCAGTCGAAGGCTACGGGATCAAGGACTTGTGGTTCGCTCGCGACCAACTGTACCTCGAAGCCGTCGCGTGTCTTGAAGCATTGTCTGCTTTCCTCAGGCTCCCTAGCTCTGGGTCCGCCGAAAGCCAGCAACTGCTTGAACGAGCGGCGATCCACCACGTCGGGGAGATTTGCGGTGTTTTCGTTTTGCACCCAAAGATGCCCGCTATGGAACCACGCCCCATTGTTCGGATTGAACCCCCCGCGAGAAATCATTGGGATTGCGTTGGCGTCGTTCCGCTTTCCTTCCCGTACTGTGTAGCTCCAGCCCGGATGCCAACCAAGACCCGCATTGAGGTGTGTGGCCCAAAGGTGAATGCCCCAGTGCTCCTCATCGGAAAACACGATGTCATCAAAGCCGTCATCATTAAGGTCCACAAACCGCAGGCCTTCGCTCGCGTGGTTAATACCCTCTGGCAGACCATATGCTAGTATGTTCCAGCTTTTCTTTTTTGCGTCCCAACCGTAAACACTTTTCCCGACCACCTCGCAAACGCCGTCATTGTCAATATCTCGAAGGATGCCCACGTTGTCGTTCGGTTTACCGATTTCGGCAGAGAGCTTCTTGAGATTTTCGACGACGTTTTGTTTGGCATCGATTGCAAACCAGCGGCGGGAGCCAGCGCCCAAGGAGCGCACGGAAAAACTTATGGATCGCTTCTTCTTAATTGTACCCTTCTTCAGGATGAAAAAGAAGTAGCCGCCGGAATCGAGGTCCGTGATCCACGTCGGATGATAAATCACTTCGACCGAGGCGTCCTTCGACTGCCAACGGGAAAATTTTCGAGACAGGTCAAAGCGCAACGCATCCTTGCCATCCACCGTCAGCATGAAACCAGCGGTGCTGGGTTGGCTTTTGAAACCAAGACCACCGGTTAGGCAAAATGTGATGGGCTTGTCCGGATTCGCCGCGACCAATGGACTTTCCCAGTTCAATACTTTTTCTTTACCCAATTGGCGGATCAGGTGACGAGTGGTCATGGTGCCGGTCAAGTCGAACCAATCGGACTTCTCACCTTCGTTCTTGGTGATCCGGTCAAGAGCGGGCTTGGTAGTGGCGATTAATTGGTGAATTTCCTTAAGGACGGAAGGTGACTCGACGGATTGCTTTAAGGCATTGGACTGCACGAACCGCCATCCATTTTCCTTGAAGGTCCAGATCTGACCGTGGCCCTTGGCGTCCATCATCGAGACCGCACCTGATTCTTCCAGTACGCCGGCAATATTTTGTGTTGGGTTGAAGGGCAACTTGTGTTCGGTCCAAGACGATTGTTTCGGATTCCAAATACGCGTACGGTTTTGTTCGCCTATCAGCACGTCCATGAACCCGTCATTGTTGGCATCGAGTACGCGAACTGAATTGTCTCCGCCAATCTTCCCGCGAAGTGAACTGCCCTTCAGCAGATTTTGGTTTAGTCGCTCTATGCATTCCCTGAAATTCAGGAACTTCACTTTCTTGCCGTACGTCTTCTGCGCATAGTCGACAAATTCGACTAACTGCGAGCTGCTACTCCAGCCGTGCGGATGGAAGACAAGGTTCATCACGCCCTGTTTTAGTACGGTGACGTCGAGTGCGCGTTTCCAGTCCTCAAGCATCTGGGGTTGGCGGTCGCCGATTAAATTGTGTGCCTCCCAGTCGCTAGGAACAACGCAGGGGAATTCCCAGCACAGCCGGTTGATGACGTAGGGGTAGGGGTAATCCTCAATGGTGCCGACGTAGGAAGCCATTGTGCGCATCCCTGCGCGCGTTTTTTCCTTTGGCAGGTACTTGGCGAAGCGCTCTTTGCCGTTGGCATCCAGAACCAATTTGCTCGGAAGCGACTTGTCTCTAGAGGTCGTGATGTTGAATACGGAGGTATCGATCTGCAGATAGCGGCCGGCGGAACTGGTCTTGTTGAAAATTTCTGCAAAAAAGCGAGGGCTCAGGCTGTTCATAGAGTCACAGCAAGGCATGCGGTAGGCGATGGGGTGATTGCCGGGAATCCCCGCGAGCAGGTCTAAGCCACCATGTACAACCTCGGCGGCTCTGCGGAAGTTTCCCTGTTGAAGGAGAGGGCAGGGATGGGTGAGCGTGTGCACCTCGATGGACAGTCCTTCCTGCAACCACTTTTGGGCTTGGGGGTGATCGGGTTTGAAGGAATTAGTCATGATGCTGACGGGTGCCCTCCCGTCTATTTCCTTTAGACGATCGAGAACGGGGCGGAGGAAAGACTCGTACTTTTCGGGTCCACGCATATCATCTATGCCCAAAGTCACCACTGCCTCCACTCCTATATCACCAACCCACTGGGGCGTAGTCAGTTTCGGGAAATCGAGATGTGGGTGAAACGGATCACCTTCACTTAAATAAGTAAGCCGGTTGGCGAGACTTTCCGAAACATGCGTACTTGCCTGCAGTACGCAGGAGATGAGAAAAGGAAGAAGGAGATTTAGTGTGCCTTTAATCATCGGGAATGACTTCCGTAGTGGGATATTGGCGTAGCACCAAATTTAGCACTGGCTAACTTGTGGGCTTAATGTCCCATCCGTTGCGGTAGTCGCGGCGTAGGAAATGGCTGAGGTCGCCCTTCGGGCCAGTGAGCTTCATCGGGTCAGCTTGCCACTGAAGGTGGTCGCCACGATGACGAGCGGCTATATTACCCAAGAGAACGGCTTCGGTTAGCGGGCCGGCATAGTCGAAGCCATCACTGGGTTGTTTACCCGAGATAATGCCGTCGAGCCAACCGTGAAAGTGATTTTGATTATCTGCGAGTTCGTAGGCGTAGTCGGCAAACTTTTTCTGAGGATGGAGTTTGGGGGCGCCGACGTGTGGAAGCACGAGGGTTCCTTCCTCGCCAATAAAGAGGGAACCACTTGCGGGCAGTGCCTCGTTCCTCGGTAGATGGCGACCGCGATCTCGGGGAAGGCGGTTGCCGTCGTACCAAGTGATTGGGAGAATCTTCCCAGAAAGTTGGTTCCCGGGAAATTTGTACTCGACGACGTTTTGGGCAGGCCATACCTCGTTGTTCATCCCCGAGTGGTAGGAGCACTTGATTTCGGTAGGGGGTTCG
>CAWVZQ010000136.1:0-7239 GCA_963934405.1 uncultured Opitutales bacterium
TACAACCCGGCGAATTTGCTTTCCAATCCGATACTCGCGACGAATTCATTCACGGTACCGACCTTTGGCATCATGTCACACCGATAAGAACTGCCGATCCTGCCTTGGGTGAAGGGTGGCGAGAATTAATTGGATTCGACATCAACGTAATCGACTGACGACCGTCCGGTCGGCCAAGTCTATTATTCGACATCCTAGCAAACAGAAGCCTGCGCAGGTTCGAGCCTCTGTCCGCTATCTTTTCTTGGTCTGGTAAGTGACTTTTTGGCCGTTGCGGGGATTGCTCATGCTATACGTCTTCCCGTCGGCGGCTACTGAGAGCTTCAGATAGTGGCCCTTGCATCCATCTCGGTCGGTCAAGTTGGCAATATAGTTCTCGATTGTGTTGTTCTCGGGATCCTTTTTTCGCAGGTTCTTGTGTACTTGCCACATGGCTTGGATGGACTTGCATCCCTTTAGGGCGGCAAAGCTGCCCGCGCCGCATCCCTTGGTGTGGCCGTTGTTCATGACCGAAACCGTGGGGGCCAGGCTATTTATCATGACCGGGTTGTTGCTGGAGTCGAGACCGTGGTGGTTCACTTGGTAGACATCGATCGTTCCGATTACGTTGAAGGGGGTCACCAGCTCGGCCTCGACGTTCCAGGTGAGGTCTCCGCTGTCCAGAAAACGAAAATCGCCCAACTCGAAGAGAGTGGCAACGCTGTTGGCGTTGTCTGAAAGGTCCTCCGGTTTTGCAGGCACACTGCCGGTCAGGGGATTCTTGGCTAGTCGGACGTTTGGCGGGGACTGGATGACCTTTTGGTTGGCTACCACGCAGCTCACCTTCAACTTGGCCGAACCTTTGGCTTGTTTGAGTGGGAAGACATAGCCCGGTTTGACGACGTTTCGGCTGTCTGCCTTCATGTCGCGGTAGGGTTTGACGAGCTGTGGGAAAATCGGGTTTTTACGATGCCGGTCCGGATTCTTCTTTGGGATGCCGTTGTCGTTCACCACACCGATGGGGATTAGGTTGGCCAGCATGGCGGCTCCTCCGTAGTGGTCGCCGTGGAAGTGAGTGGTTATGAGATGATCGATCTTTTTTAAGCCCGCCACCTTTGTTGCTACTTGGTGTATTCGTCCTGCATCGCGGGTGCCTGGGTTGCCCGTGTCGACGAGAAGAGATTCGCCGGCAGGAGTGACGACAAGAGTAGCGGCACCGCCCTCGACGTCCACCCAGTACACGTCGAGCGTTCCTTTCGCGTTGATGGATAGAACTAGGGCTAGGAAGTAAATTACAAGGAATGTTTTCATGGGTTCGGTACGTGTTTTGTAGGACTAAACATTGAAATCAAATTATTTTTCCCATTAGAGCAAACCTCATGTTTTGTGGGAACTTAGACAATTGGGAATAACTTCTCTTTGACTCATGGCCTCTCTCTTGGTTTTTGGAATTTGTTTTACCAAGAATTTGGTTTTTCAGTGTGATGGATGATGATATTGGATTTCTATTTGAAGAGTCGCCTGCGGTTCGGCTCATGCGTAGTCGACTTGGTTCTTTTGTCGCAGGCTTTCTGTTCAAGACATTCAAGACATGGAACGTGTCGGAAGCATCCGAAGAGGAACTCGGTGCCACCCTCGCCGATCACTTGGATCAGTTGCGAGAGCAAGAAGGCTTGGATGCTCCGAAGCGACTACCATCGGATTATTTGGACGAATGGTGCGACGAGGACCACCGATACTTGACCAAGTCCTATTCCGAGGAACGTGAAGAATATGTTTTTCGTCTGACTCGACATTCCCAAAAGGCTCTGAACTGGTTGCACGACTTATTGGCACTTCAACGTAGGGGATACGCCACAACCGAGTCTCGTTTCAATCGCATCCTTTTTGGTATGCGTGAATTGTCGCAAGGAGTGAATTCAGATCCCGAAGCTCGCATTGAAGAGTTGCTCGCTAAGAGAAATGAACTTGATGAAGAGATCAAGCGCATTAGAGAAACAGGAGAAGCTCCTATCTTTGGCGAAGATATGGTGAGAGACAATGTGCACGACCTTTCCGATCTAATTGAAAATTTCTTGTCCGACTTTCGCGCAATCGAAGAGTTTTTTAAGGAACACGCTCGTGAAATTGCCAGACTTTATGCTGCCGGGGATGCTTCCAAGGGAGATATTGTTGAGAAAACCTTGGACGCCGATGATGAGTTACGAGCTTGTAATCAAGGGAAGAGTTACTTCGGCTTTCGTTCCATGATGACCGATCCCGGAGTGGCTCGAGATCTGCGAAAACTTATAGACGAAATTACTGATATTGCGCGCAAGAGAGGTTTTGACTCGAATAAGACTTTTCGTAGCTTTGCCGATCGGCTTTTTGGCGAAGCGGCATCTGCTCAAGGCGCTTATGGTCGGATTAGTCGCAAGCTCCGCCAAGTTGTGGGTGATCACGTCGGAGTCGGAGGGCAGCAACTTCGGGAAACCTTAAGTCTTATTCGCAAGAGAGCTTTCCGTCTTCGCGACAATCCCCCTGTCGAGTGGGAGTTTGAAATCGAAACTCGTCCCTCTTTATATAATTTTCTAGAAGCAGAATGTTGGGAACCAAAGGCAGTTGAACCTTTCGGTAAGGTGAAAACTGCAACGACTGGTGATTCGGAATGGATGAACGAACTGCTTCATTCAGTCGGTGAACCCTTAGCTCTCTCCAAGTTTCGGGACCGAGTGAACGAGGTGCTTGAAGATAAGGAGCAAGTTAGCCTTACGGAGATGGTGGACCGTTATCCTTTGGAAAACGGGATTGTGGACATCGTTTGCTACCGGGTAGTTGCATCAGAAGATAGTCGTCACCTCTTGGTTCCTGATCAAGTCGTAAAGATCGATCTCAACCGTTCCCTTCAGCCGCGTTATACGGAAGTCCAACAATTACTTTTTCAACGAGAACTATCATGAATGCTTCAATATCTCATCGGCACGTTATAGTCCGACTCCTACAGGGGCCCGTATACCAAGAAGACTTCGACCTTTGGGGGAAACTCGGAGCCGAATGGGAACGTATATGTGATCATTTTCTGCAAATGGGCCTCGAGGTCGCTCGTGACGATGCCGCGGGTTACGCCTTTGTGCGTCACCGAGAAGATATGGACGAGGAGGACTCTGACGACGCTTGGGACGATTCGATAGAAGCCCCTCTTCCCCGTCTTCTTCGCCGAACGCGGTTAACCTACCACCAGACCATTCTGCTTGTTCTCTTGCGAGAGGAGCTTATGCGGTTTGAGCAAAACCAAGAAGAAGGTTCTCACCTGTATCGTTCCGCTCAAGAACTTAGAGACCTTATGTCGGCGTACTATCCGGAACTGCACGATGAGAAAAAGGTACATCGTCAAATTTCAGGTCTCGTATCGAAGTTTGAGGAATGGGGAATGCTTCGCAGAGTCCGCGATAAGGATGGCGGTCTTTATCGAGTGGAACGAATCGTAAAGGCGAAGCTACCTCCCGAAAAACTCGCGGAGGTGCGAGAAAAGCTGAAACGTCGATCGCCTGACCTTGATGGAGAAATGGAGGTAGACGATGCTTGAATCACAACTTGAATTAGAATTCTCCCCCGATAAGAGTACTGCAGGCTATCGCTTGCATGAACTTTCCTTACTGAATTGGGGCACTTTCAACCAGACCGTCCACACGATGAAGTCGGATGGCCGCACTTCGATGATCACGGGGCGTAATGGTTCTGGAAAGTCCACTATTGTGGACGCTCTCCTTACGCTCCTCGTTCCCAATCGTGTACGTAATTACAACGTTGCCTCGAGTCAGGTCGGTAGTCGTGAGCGTAATGAGCGTGATTACGTCCTTGGGGCTTATTCCGAAATCCATGATTCCGAGACGGGGCAAGGGCGTAAGGAAACCTTGCGGAAGCCAGGAGAGAGCTATTCCGTCCTTCTCGCTTGGTTTCACAATGAGGCTTACAAAAGCGACGTAACTCTCGCTCAAGTTCTTTGGTGCACCCCTTCCGGCAAAATCGAAAAAATTCATATCGTCGAGAAACGACACCTGACGATAGAGAATGATTTCAATGACTTGGGTGATGCCGATAAAATCAGAAAAATCATAAAGGAGCGCAATCTCTCGACCTTTGATTCTTTCACCGCATACAACAAAAAGCTGGAGTCGATGCTTTTCATGGACGTGGATTTGGGGACCCGCTCTCCAATGTCCGTGTTCAATCAAGCGGTCTGCATTAAAGATGTGCGTGATCTTACCCAGTTCATTCGTGAGCACATGCTCGACGACGGTGGAGCTCGGGAGAAGTTGGTGGCGCTGCAAGATCGATTTGATGACCTTCGGGGGACTCATCGTCGTATCGAGACTGCGGCCAGTCAGTTGGAGGAACTTGATCTAATCAAGGGTACTCACGAAAAATTTCTCGAATCTTTGGCTCATCGCAATCAAGCGGAATTGTTGCGTGCCACGATTGAACCATTTTACGCTAATGCTGAACTGGAGAGTCGTGTCGAGCGTATTGAAGAACTGAAGCATCGCGAGGAAGCCGAGCGAGCTAGGTTGAAAAGCTCTCGCGAAGAGGTGGATCGCCTAAGGGACAAAGTACATCATCTTGAACGTGTTTTGGCTGACAGCGATGAGAATCGTCGACTGGAGCAAGTCGGCGCCGAATTGGATCGCCTCCGCGACAAGCGAGAAATGGTTTCGAAGAGAGCCGCCACTTTTGAAAGGTTACTAGGTTCGTGGGAGCGTGGACTCGTGGTTAAAGAAGAGGAGGCTTTTCTGAATTTGCGTCGCGAGCTACAGGAAAAGCTTCCACGGCACGAAGCCCGAGTTGCCGAACTGGACGAAGTCCTTCCTGACCTTGGCTATAGTCTGCGAAACACCAACGAAATAATCTCTAAACTAGAGAACCAGAGGAATCATCTGCTGGAGTTTAACTCTAATGTGCCAGTTGAGATCTCTCGCCTTCGAGATGGTTTAGCCGTTGCCTTGGATAGAGACGTTGGTGAGCTCCCGTTTATTGCCGAACTCGTTCAAGTTGTGCCTGATGAGCAGAAATGGACTGGGGCCGTAGAGCGTTTGTTGCGCCCGTTTGCCCTTTCGGTTCTAGTCCCGTCTAAACTTGCCCAGAAAGCCGAGGCTTTTCTTCACGAAAATGATTTAGGAGATCGTATCGCTTTTGTTTGCCCCAAGTCCGATGCGAAGCAACCGAAGTTGCACGACGATTCGGTTGTCGCGAAATTAACGTTGCGAATCGAGTTGGATGAGAGTCGCCAAAATTGGTTGCGTGCCGAATTAGCTGATCGTTTTCCGCACCTTTGCAGAGATGAGCCCGATAAGGAATTTAATAAAATGCCTCACGCTCTTGCTCTCTCCGGTTTAGTGAAAACCGATGGGGTGCTGCGCGAAAAGGACGACAGGTTTCCAGTAGATGATGCCTCCCGACACATTTTGGGATGGGATGTGGATCCTAAGCAAAGATCCTTGGATGAGCGCCTTGCTTTTCTTCGTGAAAGGTCAGGCGAAGCCGCCCGAGCAGTCGGTGAAGCTGTTTCCGAGCGCGCTGACTTGCGGTTGAAGCTCAAGGCTGGTGCTCAACTGGTTTCCAGTGCGGGCGAGTTCTCAGATGTCGACCGTCTTGGCTTGGCCACTCGTATGGCTGACCTTGAGGATGAAGAACGTGTGATTGTTGGTGGTTCCGATGTCCTTCGGAAGCTCAAGGATGACTTGGACTCGACATCGGGGAAATTATCCGAAGCTCAAAATTTAAGAGACGAAATCTTGAGGCGCATTGGCGGCGTGGAAGCTCGAGCGGAAAGAAATGAAGACCGTATATCGAACCTACAATCGCTGCTGGAGGAGGCAAAGAAAGTGCTTGGTGCTCCTGATGCGGTCAAAGGTAAGAAGGGTACTGATGGCAATCTTGAAGATGCTGTGGACGCTCTTTTCAAGGAGATAGAAGATGCCTTTGGAGCCCCTCCTGACGAGCCTGACGATATTGAGTCGGCTGCAAGAAACGCACTTCATTCGATGGAGGAAAAGATTCGGAAGTTAGAGTCCTCTCTCGACAAGTTTCGAGACCAGAACGTTGCTGCTATGCAACGATTCGTAGCCGCTCCTCAGAATCAGGCTTTTCGAGATGAGTTACCTCTCGATTTGGAGGAGGGGTACAATGATAAGACCTTTGATCCGTTTGAGGAAGTTAGGAAGCAAATTGAGCTTGAGGACCTCGCTAAAAATAAAGAGCGATTTGAGCAATTGCTCCGTGTTCAGGTCCCGGAGGAAGTTTCTAGTTTTAGTGAAGCTCTGGAATCTCACAGGGATAGGATTCGCAAACGTATTGATGAGCTTAATGAGCACCTCTCTCGCGTTACATTCGATCGTAAAGAGGGAACCTATATCCAGCTGAAGGCGGAAGATTCCGGTGATGATGGCGTACGGCGATTCAAAACCATGCGTAGACACGCCCTCGAGGGAGATCTGGAGGCGGAAGAAGAGAAAGATCGCCGCCGTGAGCGTTATCATAGGGTAGAGCAATTTTTGGCAGAGCTAGAGAATGACGAAACTTGGACCTCCCGTGTCATTGACGTTCGTAATTGGTTCCGCTTCCGAGCGGATGAATTCTACAAGGAAGGGGACTTGCGGCAAAGTTATTCGGGAGCTTCGGGGAAGTCCGGCGGAGAAAAAAATCGTCTCGCATCCACCATCTTGGCAACTGCCATAGCATACCAGTATGGAATCGATGTGGGTGGACGTAGAACAGAAACCTTTCGGCTCGTTGCCGTGGATGAGATGTTTAGCAAGACCGATGACGAGTTTTCCGAATTCTTACTGGATTTGTTCAAGGAGTTTCATCTACAACTGCTTATCGTCCAGCCTCTCGATGCTAAAATTCACGTAGTTCAGAAATACGTCGAGCGCTACCATGTCGTCGAACGTCGTGATGGTGTTTCTTTCCTTGGAGACTTGAGCGTTAAGGAGTATCTGAACGAGCAAACCGATGCCGATGACGAGCATGACCAGTTACCCGAGGAAGAATCAGTGCCCTCTGAGGTCGAATAATCGTCCGTTGACCTCCAAGCTTCCCGCGTATCGGGAAATCAATTCCTTGAGGATGGCGGGAAGCTGTTTCTTTGCCAAGCAGAGCTTTTGGCCTCGGCAATTAGGCCAAGATATCCTTCACCACGCGTGCTTTTTCGACGCCTGTCAATTTTGTGTCAAGACCTTGGTGTTTAACGGAGAAGCGGTTGTGGTCGATTCCGAGTTGGTG
>CAWVZQ010000137.1:0-7190 GCA_963934405.1 uncultured Opitutales bacterium
TCGGGTGGCGACATCGTTCCAACATCACTCGTCTTCGCGAAGGCACCGAAAGCCGATTCGGCCGCGACAATAATGACGAATCGGACTCCAATACCATAATTCGACACTGACATGAGTGAGAAAAAAGTAATTCGGATAGGTATTCTCGGTTTCGGGACGGTGGGGCAGGGGACCTGGAAGCAGTTGACCGAAAACGCAAACTCTCTTTCTAGCATTCTCGGCGTTTCCTTAGAGCCTGTTCGAGCCGCCGTGCGTGATCTTTCCAAGGCACGGGAGGTCGAGATTTCCACCGACCAGCTTACCACTGATACCCAATCCATCGTGGATGACCCCGACATCGACGTGATTTGCGAATTGATGGGCGGGGTTGAGCTGGCTCGCGAGTTGACCTTGCGGGCATTCGCCAACGGCAAGCACGTGGTGACGGCGAACAAGGCTCTCATCTGCGAGCATGGTCAGGAAATGTTCGAGGCTGCGGAAAAGGCAAACGTCCGCTACGCATTCGAGGCCAGCGTTGCGGGCGGTATACCTATTATAAAGGTATTGCGTGAATGTCTGGTCGCGAACGAGTTTCCGCTCGTTTACGGCATTCTCAACGGCACCTCCAACTATATTTTGACCCGCATGGAGCAGGAAGGAGCTTCTTTCGAGGAGGTCCTGAATGATGCCCGTTCTCTCGGCTACGTCGAGGCGGACGAAGCGTTGGACCTCGATGGCGTCGATGCTGCCCACAAGGCGGTAATTCTCGCCTACCTCGCCCATGGAATGTGGTTTCCCATCGAAGATATGCCGATCGAGGGCATACGCCGAATTTCCAACGAGGATTTGCAAGCGGCTCGCGACCTGAACTGCAAGATCAAGCTGATTGCCGTGATCCGCCGAAATTTTTCCAACAACCACGTTTCCGTAGGTGTTCATCCGGCACTCGTCCCGATGGATGAAATCATAGCCCGAACCGACGGCGTCTACAATGGTGTGAGCATAACGGGCACGGCTGTTGGTACTACAGTGTTGACTGGTCGCGGCGCGGGGCAAGACCCGACTGCCAGCTCGGTCGTCGGTGACATAGTCGACATAGTTAAGACCATCACGGGGGATGCTCCGCCGCCGAAGCTTTTGCACGTCACGCCCGACCAATGTTCCCCCGCCACTGCTCAAGAGGTGAAAGGTTCCTTCTATCTCCGCCTTACGGTGGACGACCGCCCGGGCCAATTGGCTCAAGTAGCGGAAGCCTTGTCCGATCAAGAGGTGAGCATAGCCACGGTTTCTCAAGCTCTCAAGGAATGTCGCAATGCGGCGTCCTTGATCCTTACCACGCATGAAACGAACGAGCATTCCATGGCCTTGGCGATGGAAAAGCTGGAAAAATTGCCCGGAGTCCTAGAAGCTCCCGTCCTCTTTCGCATGTTCGATCCCAACGGTAAGGATAATTCCTAATGAATCTAATCGTCCAGAAGTACGGTGGCACCTCGCTCGCCGACGTCAGTTGCATCAAGCGCGTCGCTCGCCGAGTGAAGCGCACTTGGAACCAAGGCCATAAGGTGGTGGTTGTTGTTTCCGCTCGGGCCGGCGTGACGAATGATTTAATCTCCCGGGCCAATGCGATTCGCAAGCAACCCGATGATCGGGAGATGGATATGCTCATGGCTTGCGGGGAGCAGGAAACGATCTCCCTCCTTGCGATGGCCCTGCACGCCTTGAGCGTCCCCGCCGTTTCCATGACCGGATGGCAAGCCGGAATCCTTACCGACGGCAACCATGCCCGGGCCCGTATTCGTGAGATCACGGGCGGGAGTATCCGCAAATACCTGCGGCAAAACAAGGTCGTGGTTTTGGCTGGCTTTCAGGGAATGGATGATGATGGCGACCTGACCACTTTCGGTCGCGGCGGATCCGATCTTAGCGCCATCGCGATGGCGGGAGCCCTGAAGGCGAAAACCTGCCAGATCTTTACCGACGTCGAAGGAGTTTATTCGGCTGATCCTCGACTCGTGCCCGATGCCCGCAAGATTCCGGCGATCAGTTACGAAGAAATGCTTGAACTCGCGAGCAGTGGCTCCAAGGTTATGCAGACGCGGGCCGTCGAGTTCGCGCAAAAGCACAACGTCGTCTTCGAAGTGCGCTCCACCTTTTCCAACAAGACGGGAACTACCGTGAAAAAGAAAGTAAAATCCCTCGAGGACATGCTCGTAAGCGGCGTGGCCATAGACAATAATCAAGTTCGCATCAGCGTGACCGACCTGCCGGATCGTCCGGGTGCCGCCGCGGCGGTGTTCAAGGTCATGTCCGAGACTGGAGTCGTCGTTGACATGATCGTCCAGAACGTGGCGAGGAACGGGAAGGCCAATCTTACCTTTACGGTGCCGTCCGAGGACGCTTTTCGTGCCGAGAAGGCGCTCAAGGAGCAATTTGCCAGCGGTGGTGGGGGCAAACTAGGCCGGAGCACGAAGATCGCGAAGATCTCCGTGGTCGGCGTCGGTATGCGCTCCCATTCGGGCGTGGCTTCCAAGTTCTTCGAGGCTTTGGCCGAGGTCGGTGTGAATATGCTAATGATCAGCACTTCCGAGATCAAGATCTCCGTGGCGGTGAATCCCGACGATGGTGAGATGGCCACTCGAGTGGCTCATGCCGCTTTCGGACTCGGGAAGTAGATCGACAATTCGCACCATGCGATTCGTCAGCACGAGGGGCGAAGCGCCGCCGGTCTCCTTTTCCACCGCCGTCGCCCAAGGTTTGGCTCCCGACGGTGGTCTCTATCTTCCCGAGGAGCTTCCCGACTTGCGGCCATTTCTGACCGAGTGGGAAAAACTTTCTTACCCTGAGCTGTGTCTCGCCTTTTTTGAGCTGTTTGCGGACGATATCGAGCAATCGAACTTGGCCCGAATAGTGGAAGCCTCCTACAAAGATTTCGCTCATTCCGAAATCGCTCCCATTCGCCATCTTGACGACAAGCTGTCCGTGCTCGAGCTCTTTCACGGTCCTACCCTCGCTTTCAAGGACTTCGCTTTGCAGTTGCTCGGCAACCTGTACGAGGATCAGATTAGCCGCACGGGACAGGATCTTTCCATTCTAGGGGCTACCTCGGGCGACACGGGAGCTGCGGCTATTTCAGGTCTCCTCGGCAAAAGGGGCGTGAACGTGTTCATTCTTTATCCCAATGGCCGGGTGTCGCCTTTGCAGGAAAGACAGATGACCTGTACCGGGGCAGCCAACGTTTTTCCCTTGGCCATAGAGGGAACCTTCGATGACGCCCAAACCGCTCTCAAGGAAGTGTTCAACGACCATGAGTTCAAGGAGAGGGTGGGGCTTTCCGCGGTAAACTCCATAAACCTTGCCCGGATCTTGGCCCAGAGCGTCTATTACTTGAGCGCATGGTTACGCTTGCCCAAGGAAAGTAGGGAGGAAACCGTATTTGTCGTCCCTACGGGCAATTTCGGAAATGTTTTTGCAGGATGGCTTCTTTCCCAGATGGGAGTGCCTGTCGGCGAGTTTCGAGTGGCGACTAACCGGAACGACGTACTGCATCGACTTTTCCAGACCGGTGAATACGCGCTTGGTCCGGTTTCTCCCAGTTTTGCTCCCTCGATGGACATTCAGGTCGCTTCCAATTTCGAGCGCTTTCTGTACTATTTTGTTAAAGGTGATTCCGAACAAGTTCGCCAATTCACGTCGAACTTTCGCCAAACGGGAAGCGTTCGGTTCGAGGGTTTTTCCGATCTCGGGTTCTCGAGTTCTCGGGTGTCCGATTCCGAAATTCCTGAAATCATAAAATCTATTCATGACAAGTATGGGTACTTGGTCGACCCTCATACGGCTTGTTCCTTCAAGGATCTAGATCCCGCCCGAGCCCACCTTGTTCTCGCGACTGCTCACCCCGCCAAATTTCCTGCCGTCGTCCAAGAAGCAGGCTTGCCCGAACCGAGGGCACCGTCTCTGGAAATTCTCAAGGAGAAGGACATCGTCAGGTATTCAGTAGAGCCGACGAAGGAATCGATAGAGAGCTTCATTTTGGAAAACATCGGCTAGGTTCGGTTGTTTCGCCTTCCTTGACGTCGTGAAGCATATTGGCAAATGTCGCCCCGATATTGGGAACTAAGACAAAAGCCGATTCACAGTCTCGAAAAGCCATTCTTTTCCGTACAGGTGGTTTGGGTGATTTTGTACTCACCGTTCCTTTGTTGCGAGAGATTGGCCGGCACTTCGATGAAGTTCTCCTGATTACCCGTCCCCGTTACTTTTCTTTTGCCGATTCTCTTGGCTTTTCCCTGAAACTAGGTGATGCCGACATCTTCGACGCGAAGAAAGTCGACTTTGTCCAAGGTGCCACTGTCTTCACCTTTTGGAGCGATGAAGACTGGATCGATGAGCTTGGGCAGGCGGGAGCCGCCGAAGTTAGGGTTTTGGCGTCAAGGCCTGATGCTCCTCCTCACGTCAGCACCCGGATGTTCGAGGATGCGAACCTGCCCGTCCCGAAGGACCTGTTCGAGAGGTCTTGGCTCGAAAGCGAAACCCCTGCGGGCACTTCTCTTTGGCTGCATCCCGGAAGCGGTTCCACTGAAAAAAATATACCATTGAGCGTATTTGTCGGGCAGGCTGAGGCTTGGCTTGCCGACGATGACCAAGGAAGCGTCGTCTTTTCCTTTGGCGAGGCGGATGAAGAACTTGAAGAGGAAATCTACACGAACGATCTCGCCTTTCACGAAAGAGTCGAACTCGTCCAGCCGGTAAGCAACTCCGATTTGATTGAACTGCTCTTGGAGAAGGCGGCTCATTTCATGGGCAACGACAGCGGTCCCGGCCATCTGGCCGCGGCCCTAGGGATTTCCACTCATGTTTTTTTTCGAACGACCGATCCGGAAATTTGGCATCCGCTCGGCCCGCAGGTCTCCCATTCCACCCTTTCCCCGTCGGGTGAGTGATCGGCCCGCCACGAAAATGGATAGCCAACCGCGGGGGCGTCGCTCCGTACCAAGTTCGGCTAGCTAGGCAAGCTCTTCGGAAGCATCTCCACTCGCATCGGAGGTCAGCTTGTACTCGACCGAGTCGACGAGTGCTTCCCAGCTGGCCTCGATTACGTTGTCGCTTACCCCGATCGTACCCCAGGTGTCTTTCCCGTCCGTCGACTCTACGTGTACGCGGGTGATGGCATCGGTTCCCAAGTTGCTTTCCAGAATACGCACTTTGAAATCGATGAGACGAACTTCCGCAATGGCGGGAAAATCCTTTTCGAGGGCCTTGCGCAGGGCATGGTCGAGAGCCGAGATGGGACCGTTGCCCTCGGCCACCGTGTGGTGCGTTTCGTCGCCCACTCGCAATTTTACGGTAGCTTCCGAATGGGATTCACCTTCCGCTTCATTGCGGGCTATGCCGACATGGTAGCGAATCACTTCGAAGGGCGACTTGGCTCCCCGCAGAAACCTGCGCAGCAGGAGATCGAAGGAGGCATCGGCCGCCTCGTATTCATAGCCACGAAATTCGAGTTTTTTCAACTCCTCCAGAAAAGTCTTCATTTCCGGTGATCGAGAATCCACGTCGACGCCCATTTCCTTAGCCTTCATCATGATGCTGCTGCGTCCCGACATGTCGGAGACGAGCACACGCGTACGGTTGCCCACCATCTCGGGATCGATATGCTCGTAGCTACGGTCGGCCTTGGAGGCGGCGTCGGCGTGAACGCCTCCCTTGTGGGCAAAAGAGGCGGAACCAACGTATGGGGCTCGAATATCAGGGCGGAGGTTGGTCGCGTCGTCCACGAAAAGGGAAAGGTCTCGTAACTTGGCCAAGTTCGATTGGCAGCTCATGTGCCTTCCCATTTTCAGGGAAAGGTTGGGGATGATGGTGGTGAGGTTGGCGTTCCCGTTGCGCTCACCGTACCCGTTCATCGTGCCCTGCACCATGACGGCTCCTGCTTCCAGACCCGTTAAGCTTACGGCCACGCCTACGCCGACGTCGTTGTGGCAATGAACACCGACTCGAGTGGAGGGAAATCGTTCCACTACCGTCCTCGTGAGTTCAGCTACTTGCGGCACGAGCTTCCCGCCGTTGGTTTCGCAAAGCACAAGAAAGTCGGCTCCACCTCGTTCAGCCGCTTCCAGAGTGGAGAGAGCGTATTCCGGATTGTCGAGGTAACCGTCGTAGAAGTGTTCCGCGTCATAGATGACTTCCTTGCCTTGCTCCTTGAGGTAGCGGACGGAGTCCTCGATCATGGCTAGGTTTTCCTCGGGCGTGGTTCGAATCACCTCGGTTACGTGCAAAAGCCAGCTCTTTCCGAATATGGTGACCACCGGGGTTGAGGCATCGAGCAAAAGCTGAATCTGGGCATCTTCTTCAACGGCAATGTTTGCCCGTCGAGTGGAACCGAAGGACGCTACCTTGGCGTGTTGCAGTTTCAGTTCACCCGCTTTCTCGAAAAAGGCCATGTCTCTAGGGTTGGACCCGGGCCATCCTCCTTCGATATAGTCGATGCAGAACTGGTCGAGTTTTTCGGCCACGCGCATTTTTGCGCTTACGGTGAATGAGACACCCTCACCCTGAGAGCCATCTCGCAAGGTGGTGTCGTATATCAGTACGTTGGAATTGGATTGGTCGTTCATGAAATGTACGGAAAATTTTTAGTATATGATGAATACTTAACTAGAAGAAAATGCCTGAACTGTTCCGGAAGATAAAAAAGCCGGTGGAGTCGAGGTAAGGAAAACTTTGCCCAAAACGCAACCCGTCGAAGCGAATGCGTTTCGGGCTACGAAATTCGGATATTGGCCATGCCAGAGGCCAACGGTTTACTCAAATGGCTTTTCATCAAGTATAGTGTAGTACACATTAGACGTCTTGTCCTTCTGAAATGCAACCGCAAAGGGGAATGGTTTGCGGACCTTAGGTTCCCCCCTCGTCTTAGTCGTGAGCAGGGTGGGACGAGAGGTTAACGCTTGTCACTTACGCTTTTTCCTTCCGGAACCGAATAGAAACCTAAGTCTGCGGGGAGAAAGGAATTTCGATGCCTTGTTCGATCGAGAGAAGGGTGCCTTTGAGATTTTCTTGATAAATGTCCAAGTGTCTCGCAATAGCGAGCGTTCGCGACGAATTTTGTGATAAGCTCGCCTGAAATTTGGGTCGCGACCTAATCTTTGTTGGAGCTTTTGTCGTTCGCCGGGAGTTACTAAACCTTGAAACAGTCGTCGAGCAGTATGTTC
>CAWVZQ010000138.1:0-7185 GCA_963934405.1 uncultured Opitutales bacterium
TTGCCGCGCAAGACGCCGACGGCGAGTTCATTTCCACCTACGCCCGGGACAACCCCTATCGCGAGGACGTCGCCGAGAGCTTTCTCCCCTATTACGCAGTCCGTTATCGTTCCGACCGGATCACCCAATCCCTTGCCGACGTCATTTCCAAAACCATTCCCAACCGCATCGCCTATTTCGACAAGCAGGAGCTCGATGTGGGCGAGACTCCGCAACACTCGTGGGACCTCGCCGAGGATCATGGCGACGGATGGAAGAGCTTCGATTGGTTCGGTCATTACTTCGAGACCTCCAACGGATGGATTTATCATGCGGACTTGGGATGGCTCCATAAGGCTGGCGCGACAACCGATTCCATTTGGCTATACTTTCCCGATCATGGCTGGATGTGGACGGAAAGGGAAATCTACCCTTTTCTATACTCCGCCGATCCTTCGGGATGGCGCTACTACAAAAGCATCGAGGAAAAGCCCATGCTCTACGACTACGCCACGGGCTCTTGGAAGTCCGTCCGATAAAGGCCAGCCTCCCACCCATATCAATTGCGAGGGGGGCGCAGTCCCGACGCGGCAATCCGGCGGACGCTTGGACAGCCTCTTGAACGTTCTCCACAGCGCCTGTACCATCTCATACTGGATTGCCACGTCACTCCGTCGCTCGCAATGACAGCGTTGAAACATAGATATCACCATCCCTCGAACCTCACGGACTTGCAGAAACAAAAAAAGCGCCACCGCTTCCATGTAGGAAAACGGGAAAAAGACTCGTTCACTCTCTCTTTCCGTTGTTCGTGGATACTTATCGTATTATTTTTCCTTTGCCTATTTCTTCCTTTTAATGAATGCGTTTAACTCCCTTTATTGCACTCAATCCCACTTTTCTAGAAGTAATATGCTCGGATGAATTCTTCCGGCCCGTTTAATCATGAAACACATCATTCGAATCCTTCCCCTTTTCCTCCTTGGCTTCGCCTTGCAGGCAGCGCCCGTTACCTACAGCGGCAAGGTGGCGATAAACGGATTGAACTACAACGGCGCCGGCGTCTTCACCTTCGCCCTGCGGGATGCGAACGGAACCGGGCATTGGAGAAACGGCGCCGATTCCGGCGATTCGATCAATGCCCCGGTCGAGCGTGGCCGATATTTCGTTCAACTCGGAGGGCAAGGAATGAACCCGCTCCCCCCAAACCTCTTCCTCGACCACCCCGAGCTCTACCTTCAAGTCCACTTTTTCCGCCCCGACACAGGGCAATGGCTCCATCTCCAGCCCGATCAGCGCATCTATTCCGCCCCCCACGCCCTCGCGGCGGAGGTGGCCAAACTGGCCGATGCCGTCAAGCCCGGCGCCGTCTCCGAGGGCATGCTTGATCCCGTTCTCAAGGCCCACCTCGCTCTTGTCCTCAAGCCCGCCTTCTCTTCCCCCTTGGCCGACTATGTCGCCCGTCCCGGGCAGTCCGTCGTCCTGCAGGCTCCTTCCGCCTCAGGCGCCTATGTCGCCTACCAGTGGAAGAAGGACGGCGCCCCCATCGCCGGAGCCAACGGTTCCCAGCTAACCGTATCCGCGGACGCCGACCACCAATACTCCCTCGTCGCCTCCAATGCATTCGGTTCCTCCGAGACCGCCATGCATGCCCTCGTCGCCCGGGGAGGCGTCCAAGCCATCGCCGCATGGGGTCATTACCCTCTACGTAGACGCCAACGGCTCCCTCTGGGCCGCAGGCAACAATTGGCACGGCAAGCTGGGGAATGGCACAGACGCAAGTCGCTCCGACTTCCTCAAGGTAGCGGACGGCAACGTAAGCGCCGTGGGGGCGGGAGGCCGACATAGCCTGTATGTTAAGTCCGACGGCAGCCTTTGGGCCATAGGGCGCAACATTGAAGGCCAACTGGGCGACGATAACTTCAGCGGACGATCAACGCCCGTCCAGGTGGTGGAGTCAAACGTGAGCGCCGTCGCCGCAGGCTACGACCACAGCCAGTTCCTGAAGAACGACGGTTCGCTTTGGGCGATGGGAAAAAATGAAAAGGGCCAACTGGGCGACGGCACCACGAAGAATCGACATTCGCCCGTCAAAGTAGTCGACGCCGACGTCACCGCCGTCGCAGCGGGATTGGGACACACTCTCTACCTAAAGTCGAATGGTTCGCTTTGGACTATGGGTTTGAACAATAAAGGCCAACTCGGCGACGGCACCACCACAGACCGCAACGCCTCGGTACGGATCGTCGATTCCGGAGTGAAGAGCATCGCCTGCGGCTTCTGGCACAGCTTGTTCATCAAGACGGATAGCAGCCTCTGGGCCATGGGCGCAAACTGGGCCGGCCTGCTCGGCGACGGCACCACCACGGGTCGGCACTCGCCCGTAATGATCGTGGACGCAAACGTAACCGCCGTTGCAGCGGGCGAGGGTACAAGCCTATTCCTCAAAGCCGACGGTACCCTCTGGGCTATGGGAAAGAACGACTATGGTCAGCTCGGAGACGGTACATCCACGCATCGACTTACGCCTGTGCAGGTAGCATCCGAAGTGGTGAGGATTGCTGCAGGAGCCTATCACAGCCTGTACCAGAAGACGGACGGCACCCTGTGGGCGATAGGTGTAAACAGCTATGGTCAACTCGGTGATGGCGCCGCAATCCAGCAAGCCTTCCCCGTCACGATCGAGGACGCCAACGTGACCAAGGTGTCCGCAGGGGATTACCACAGCTCTTTCCTCAAGACCGATGGTTCCCTCTGGACCATGGGTGCAAACTGGGAAGGTCAACTTGGTAACGGCACGACCAAAAACAAACCCTCGCCAGTAAAAATCCTTGATGCCAATGTGACTGAGCTCTCTTCAGGAGGCGTCCACAGCCTCTTCATAATGACCGACGGCAGCCTTTGGGCCATGGGAAAAAATGAAAATGGCCAACTGGGTGACGGCTCCAACACCCATCGCAAGACACCCGTGCAAATCGTCGACGCCAACGTAACCAAGATTGCTTCGGGAGGCGATGCCCACAGCCTGTTCCTTAAGACCGACGGCAGCCTCTGGGCAATGGGTGCAAATGGCAAAGGACAGCTGGGCGACGGCACAAACACGGACAGGAATACTTCCACCCTGATCGTGGACGCCAACGTGAGCGATGTGGCAGCAGGCCATGCCCACAGCCTCTTTGTGAAGACCGACGGCAGCCTTTGGGCAATGGGATACAACGGCTACGGACAGCTGGGCGACGGCACAACTACGGACAGGAATACTTTCACCCTGATCGTGGACGCCAACGTGAGCAATGTTTCAGCAGGCAACGCCTACAGCCTCTTCGTGAAGACCGACGGCAGCCTCTGGGCAATGGGTGCAAATGGCCATGGCCAGCTCGGCGACGGCACAACCACGGAGCACCATTCACCCGTTCGAATTGTAGAATCAGGTGTAGCGAAGGTTGCAGGTGGAGGTCGCCACAGCGCCTTCGTGAAGACCCACGGCAGCCTTTGGGCTATGGGCTGGAATGGCCACGGTCAACTCGGCGACGGCACCACCACGGAGCGCCATACGCCCGTGAAGGTCCTTTCCTCGGGCGTAGCGGATGTTTCTGTGGGTGCGCATCACACCCTCATCCGCATGGCGGACGGTTCCATGCGAACCATGGGTCTGAACGGTTCTGGCCAGCTCGGCAACGGACGCTCCTTCTTCCGAACCACCCCCGTCCAAGTCGCCACCGGCCTCGCCACACCCTGATCCGTTTTCCCTAGCGAGCATGGGGGAAGCCCCAAAGAGAAAAGCCCGCAACACTGGAGCAGGGAACGATGCTCCGAATCTTTGCATTTAGTCGAGGGGACGAATGACGATATCCTTGAACCAGACGACTTGCCCATGATTCTGGAAGCCTATGCGGCCCTTGCGGGGAAGATCGTTGAGGGCGTTCTTGAACTTGTTTGCGGAACCATCGGGATTCTTTCCCGGAACCTTCCAGTCCTCGAGATTCACGGAGAAGCACTTGCCGCCGTTGAGGTAGCAGGTAATGCGAGACCCGTCGCACAGCAGACGAAAGGCGTTCCATTCGCCCACGGGCTTGGAAAAGTCCTTGGCGGGAGCTACGCCGTCGTAGAAGGATCCGTTTAGCTTTCGCGGGGGAAGCTTCTTGTTCGCTTTCCTTTGGAAGCCCTTGTTGTCCATGAGCTGAATTTCGAAGCCACCCTGCACGGGGTTGCCCTTGTCCGTCCGATAGAATACGCCGGAGTTGGCTCCGGGAGAGAGCTTGTAGGATAGCGACAATTCGAAATCGGCGAATTCCCGCTTTGTCCAGAGGTAGCCCATGCCGCGGATGCGGGTTTTTCCCTTAGCGTCCTTTTGTTCCTGCATGCGACAAACGACGGACCCGTCCTTCTCGATTTCCCACGAACCCTCAGCGAACTCGAATTTGTCCAAACTCCTGCCGTCGAAGAGGACTTCGGCGGAAACGCCCTGAATAGCTCCGAAAATAATGAGGGTCGAGAATACTAGGAAAGTTTTCATCCGAAGCATTACTTAGGAAAGGGCGATGGGGGTCAATGTCTTAGCTGGAATTGCAATCGTTGCTTCGACGGAACATCCACTACGCTTGACCGCGCGAAATGCGAATCATAGGATGGATGGCCTATGAAAGGTATTTTCTCGATCCTTTGCCTGTCGTGGGCGCTGACGGGCTGCCAAAAGCCCGACTTGGAGGACCCCGAAGTGTTCGAGGAAATCGCATCGCAAGCGATCGACCTAACTACGCTGGAGGCAAAGAGAGTGAAAGGGCTGTTGGTGCTGTGCATTCCCGACACGGAAGATCTGTTCTCGGGCTGGGTGAAGGAAAACTACGACAACGACCGGCTGAAGAGATTGGGATACTTGAACGACGGAGCGAAGGACGGCCTCTGGACTTCCTGGCACGAAAACGGGGAAAAACAGCTTGAGATTCGCTACAAGAAAGACGTTCTTCACGGAAAAACTTCCTCTTGGCATCCGAATGGGCAAAAGAAATCGGCAGGGAACATTAGGGACGGGGAAATGGATGGTCCATGGGAAGAGTGGTACGAAAACGGATGGAAAGAAAGAGTGCAAAACTGCGACTTCGGCAAACTCGTATCCGCCACGGTCTGGAAGCCGGATGGCGAAAAGTGTCCGGTGAGCAATGTCGTGAACGGCAAGGGGGAACTGATCGACTACAACGAGGACGGCACGATCGATAAACGCCATACCTTTAGGGACGGCGTCGGCATAGTGGATTCCAATCGTACGGGCGAAACCTCCCCTTGAGCTCGACCACCGCCCCACCCCGGCAAGCTTGAGAGCCTAGGAACCGGTTCGGGCAACGTAGACCGCGCCTTTGGAAGTGCCCCCCAGCAAGGGATTGGCAAATTCGATGGTGTGAGCTTCGGACTTAGCGAACACCTTGCCCAAATGCTCGGTGAAGGCGTCTTCGGGTTCACCGTCCGCCCAGAGGGCAAACACGCCGCCCGGGTTCAAGTGTCGAGCAAGCTCTCCCAGACCCTCTTCACTGTAGAAACGCTCGTTCGTACGGTTCAATAGGTTTGTCGGGGTGTGGTCGATGTCGAGCAAGATGGCATCATGTTTCTTTGCCGGGGCGTTGGGATCAAAACTGGTCTCGACGTTGCGTGAGAGAGCAAAAAAGTCGGCGTGTACCAGACGGCAACGCGAATCGTCGGTCAACACCTTGCCCAAAGGAACCAAGCCTTGTTGGTGCCACTCGATCACCGCCTCCAGATAATCGACTACGACAAGAGACGAGACACGCGAATCCTCCAAGGCGGAAACCGCGGTGTAACCAAGGCCAAGTCCGCCGACGACGACGTCGATCTCGTCTTTTTCCAAGACGCCAAGCCCAAGCTTCGACAACTGGTATTCCGCCTCATGAAAGAGGCTGGACATCAGAAAATCGTCGCCGAGTTTCACCTCGTATATGTCGAGCTCACTGAATTGAGGCATGCGACGACGACGCAAGAGCAGATCCCCCAATGGAGTCTGTCGAAAGTCCAGTTCCTCGAAGCTCAAGCTCATACTTGCATCAAGAGATAGTCGAAGCTGCCAGGAAGTTCAATGGGAGATTGCGCTTGATCATCTAGAGGTTCAAGGATGCCGGATAGAGTAACAGGTTCTTAAACAGTTAAAAGAGGACCCAAAGCCATATGAAAAGTTCGGGTGTTTCCCATAAAGCTTCGGACTACTTTACATTAATTGGAAATGAGGCGAAACCGAGGTTGACAAACCGACAAAGGCATTGCCGAATCAGGTCTACCCTCTTCCATTCAGATCTACTAGGTTTACTAAGAAAACCATACTCTCTCCACAATGAACGCCGAACGACTAGCCCATTTTCGCGAATGCCTAGAATCCCTCGCCACAGAAATCAAGGCATACCTTTCCTCCAGCAAGGAATCCGCAGGCGTGGTCGAACTGGACACCTCGATCGGCCGCCTTTCGAGAATGGACGCCATGCAGAACCAGCAAATGGCGATGGAACTACGCCGGCGAAAGAAGAGTCAGTTGCTGCAAATCACCAATGCCCTCAAAAGGATCGATCAAGGCTCCTACGGTCAGTGCGGTCTATGCCAACAACCTATTTCCGAAGACCGCTTGGAAGCTTTTCCGGAAATAGTGACCTGTGTGAATTGCGCCTAGAAGCAGGCATGTAAATCAGCTTGCCAAGAAAATGGGGGTAAGCGGTAAGCCTTTGCCGCGGTTGTTCATGGAGAATTCACGTTTATCGAGACTGAGGTACTTCTTGTTGTAGTCCAACCCCAAGGCATAGGCCATGGTGACGAAGAAATCGTCGGGCGACACCTTTTCCTTTTTCTCTTTCACCCCTTGGGCGTCCTCGGCAGTTTCCCCGTAGACTAAACCAGGTTTGACTCCACCACCCGCCAAAATCTGGCAATATCCTCCGGGGCCGTGGTCGCGACCCTTGTTGCCACTGACGTGGTTTTGCCTACCGAACTCAGTGGTGAGGACCAAGAGAGTTTCGTCGAGTAGCCCTGAATGATGAAGATCGGTGATGAGTGCGGCCAAGGCACGGTCGAGCATCGGTCCCATTTTGCTCATCTCATCCATGATGTTGTTGTGGTGGTCCCAACCCGAAGTCGTAACCTCAACGAAGCGGACGTCATTTTCAATCAATCGCCGGGCGAGGAGCAAGCCTCGGCCCAGTTTGCTGTCGCCGT
>CAWVZQ010000139.1:0-7151 GCA_963934405.1 uncultured Opitutales bacterium
ACACCGTGGCCGAGTCTTTTCCCGAACAAATTTCCTTTTCGAGGCAATTTGGAAGAACACGTGATCTGCGGGGCCACGCCAAGGTCTTCGCCTTGCGTTCCAACGTAAAGTGGAGCGTGAAGGGCAGGAGATAGTTTTGCACCTTTCGGCCTTTGTAAAATCCTCGGGGAACAGTGAGTCACCGAGTCATGCTAGCTACAACGAAGTTGGTGTTGGTTCTCCTCTTCGGATCCATCGCCTTGGATGCCAAGGTGGAAGTGAAGTCCGACTGGCTCGGCTTCATATGGGACTCCGCCAACCTCGCTCCCACCCCGAACCCCTACAAGGAACTGGCCCGCATAGCGCCCTATGCCGTGACGGCACAGGTCAAGGTGATGACCGAGGTGAACGGAAAAAACGTCCCGGCGGATTACGCCAAGCTGGTCGAGATGCTGCGCAAAGCCACTTTCCGCGGATACCTGATCTTCGAGTACGAGGAACCGGAAGACCCCTACGTCGCCATCCCTCTCCACTTGAAAAAGCTTAGGAAACTAATCGGCTAGTTACCGCTTCGGAAAGAAATGCGCGTATTTGTTTATGTTTTATTTGCGGGTCTTTCCATTTGGGGAGGGAATTCGACTCGAGCGGAGGACAGGCCTTCGCTTGCCTTAAGGGGTCACAAAGGCTGGGTCGCGACCATTGCCTTCAGCCCCGACGGCAAATTTCTCGCCTCGGGAGGCGAGGACGAAACGGTCAAGCTGTGGTCGGTCGATTCCGGCAAGGTGGCCAAGGACTTTGGCAAGGAGGGTTCGGCTGTCACCGCGCTCGCTTTCAGCCCGGACGGACGATTGCTGGCCACGGGTTTCTGGAACGGAAACGTGAAGGTGCGGCGGGTAACCAGCGGCAAGGAGACCCTCGTCCTCAAGGGACATGAAGAAAACGTTACCTGCCTCGCCTATGGGGCCAAAGGCAAAATAATCGCATCCGGCAGCGGGGACGACACCCTCAAGTTGTGGAACGCCAAGACCGGCAAGGAGTTGCTGGAAATCGAACAAGGCAACGAGTACGACGTCACCTGCCTCGCCTTCAGTCCCGACGGCAAGCGCATCGTCACGGGCGACGGGGAAAGCGAACTCAAGGTCTGGGACGTCGAGCAGGGAGACGAATTGATGACCCTGAGCGGACACGATGCCACCGTGTCCGCAACCGCCTATTCACCGGATGGCAAATTCATCGCTTCAGGCAGCCAGGACAAAACCATCAAGATATGGAACGACGATGGGAAGGAAGTCCTCACCTTGCGCGGGCATACAAGCGACGTCACCGCGATCGCCTACGATCCCAAGGGAAAGGTTCTCGTGTCCTGCGCCGAGGACAAGACGGCGCGAATCTGGGACACCCGCAGCGGCAAGGCCATCCAAGTCATGAAAGGACATGTGGATCACCTCACTGCCATCGCCTGCTCGCCCGACGGCAAACGCATCGCCGTGGCTAGCAAAGGGGTTATCACCATACACATCCTTGCCCGCAAAGTGGACTGAAGCAATGAAACCTTTAGTGAAATTCTTTGGCCTGCTGGCCTGCATCGCTTTCCTAGGAGGAACAGTTGACCTGAAAGCAAAAGATTCCCTAGCGTCGGAACGAATTAAGGCCTTGAAGCCCAATCAGGCCGTCCTCCTCGGCGAGGCAAAGGTGGTGGGGGATTTCAACGAGGTGGCGAAACGGTGGAACCTACATAAGACGGGGCCCAGGGGACGGGATTTCACGATCAAGATGGTGTGGGCTCCCGAGCGAAAGCGGGTTCTGTTCTGCGGAGCCAACCATGGCGTGCCCCACCGCCTCAACGACGTTTGGGAATTCGACCTGTCGGCTCTCACCTGGTTCATGCTCTATGCTCCGGACAATCCGCGAGATTACACGGGCCTCGGCAAGGATTTCAGCGACGTCGAGTTCAAGGACGGCATATTCATCACGAAACGCGGCGGACCCGCCATAATCGCCCACACCTGGTGGGGCCTGACTTATGATCCCAAGCAAAAAATGATGCTGTTCATGAACACCTGGGTCACCAACAAGAAGAAGATGGTGGAGCTCCTTGGCGGCGATCCAGACAAACTGTATGCAGGTCCTCCGCTGTGGGGGTTCTCACCCGCGTCGAGCCGGTGGAAAATGCTCAAGACGCCGTCCCCGGCGCCAAGACCGATCTTCGGGGGTTGGCTGGAATACGTTCCCGAACTGAAAGGCACCCTTTGGCACGCCAACAATTGGCAAATGCGGGCCTCGTGGCTCTACGACGCCAAGGCCGGCGCATGGAAGAACCTGCAGGCCAACGGATCGAAGGAACAGTTCCAAAAACACGCGGCAACCCCCGAGCAAGTCGGTTATTACGATCCCAAGCGCCGTATCCTCGTGGCCCAGCGCCACAAGGAAACTTTTCATTATACCCCGGCAACCAACAGGTGGGAAAAGGTCCTGTCCATGAACAAGGAGTCAAAGGAGGTCCCTTACGGCCACGATGCCTATTCTCCCATGTACCACGACCCAGTCAGCGGACATGGCCTCCTGGTGGAATTCAAGACCGACACGCTGTGGGCCTACGACCCCGATCGGCGCAAATGGACCAAGCTCGCCCCCGAAGGCGATCCCATGCCGACGGGCAAGAAGCGCCTAGCCTACTTCGATCCGACCCACAACGTGTTCGTGATAATCGACGGCACCACCGTCTGGGTCTATCGTTACCAAGCCGGTTGATCTCATTGGATTTTCAGGAAACTGGCACAAGGTTTTTCGTGGAAATTCCCTCTTAGGTGATATTGAATTACTTACATAGGTATAATGAGTAGGATTTCATTGATCGCTTTTCTTCTTCTTGGCTTGTCCAACTTGGGGGCCATGGACTGGAAGCATGAACTGTCTGAAATACTGGAGCTTCATTGCTATGATTGCCATGGGGACGGCGCCAAGAAGGGCGGATTGGCGATGGACGAGTTGTCCGGCAAACTTGACGCCCCCGCCGTCTTCGCGAAATGGGAACAGATCTACGACCGCGCCTTGAATGGTGAAATGCCTCCGAAAAAGATCAAGGACCGACCGACTAGCGAGGAACTCAGCTTGATCTACAAGAACCTAGGCCAAGCCTTGGCCACGCAACACGCACTGGAAAAAGGCACCGTACTGAGACGCCTGAACCGTCGGGAGTACCAAAACGCGATGAATGATCTATTCGGGACCGACCTAAAACTGGAGGAGATGCTGCCCGAGGACGGGCGCTCCCACGAGTTCGACGTCGTGGGCGAAGCGCTCGGCGTCTCCATGACCCACCTCCAGCGCTACATCGATGCCGCGGGCCTGGTGTTCGATGCCGCCATCGCCAAGACGACCGAGGTCCCTAAACCCAAGCTCATCGAGTGCACTTACCGCGAATCGGAAGTTAAACGCGAAGTCGGCAAGACGCTCAAGCGTTTGAGCAACGGAGCCCTGGTTCGTTTCTCGGCCAGCGGCCTTTCGGGTGGCCATCTAAGAGAAGGCGGCACATCAAAGGCTGGCTTATATCGCGTGCGGGTTACGGGCTATGCGCACCAGTCCGACAAACCGGTGGCGGTTTCGATCTCGGGTGTGTCCTACGCTGCAGGATCGGAAACGCCGCAGATTGGTTTCGCATCGTTTCCGTCGGGAAAACCGACCACTGTCGAAATGGATAGTTGGTTGGAGGGCAGATATATGCTCCGCATCAACCCCTATGGTCTCTTTGATCCGGAACACTACAAGCGGGTCAAAGGAGGTAAGTCCATTGACGATTTCAAGGGTCCCGGCTTCGCCTTTCTCTCCGCCACCATGGAAGGCCCACTAGTGAAGGAATTCCCCAGTCGCGGGCACAAGCTAATCTTCGGGAACCTCGAACGGCGCGAAATCGAGCCCAGAAACCCAAACGACAAGAAAAAGTCTTCCTACAAGCCAAAGTTCGAGATTCGGTCGGAGGACGAATCCGCCGACGCCGCCAAGACGATCAAGCGCCTGACCGCCGACGCCTTCCGTCGCCCCGTGACCGATGGCGACCTTGTCCCCTACCTCGCATTGTTCAAAAAGGAGCGTGAGAAGAAGGAAAGTTTCGAGGGCTCCTTGAGGACTGTCTTCACCGCCTTGTTCTCTTCTCCGCATTTCCTCTACTTGCGCGAAAAACCGGGAGACCTCGACGACCTAGCCCTCGCCAACCGCTTGTCTCTTTTCCTCAATCGGACCATGCCGGAAAGGGAACTGCTCAGCATGGCTTACCAAGGCAAGCTGACCAAGGATCCCGGCGCCCTGCGAAAGGAAACCGAGCGCCTGCTCAAGCACGACCGGTTCGACCGCTTCCTGACCGATTTCACTGAGTCCTGGCTGGACTTGCGGGACATGGAATTCACCGAGCCCGACAAAAAACTGTTTCCCGAGTTCGACCGCGGGATACAATTGTTCATGATAAAGGAAACCGAGGAGTTCCTGCGCGAACTGATCGATTCGAACCTTCCCGCAACCAACGTCGTGAAGTCCGATTTCGCCATGCTCAACGAGCGCCTCGCCGAGCACTACGAGGTACCCGGAGTAACGGGCGTGGAAATCCGCAAAGTGAAGCTACCCGCTGGATCTCCCCGGGGCGGATTCCTGTCCCAAGCCAGCGTACTCAAGGTAACAGCCAACGGCACCAACACCTCCCCCGTGATGCGGGGCGTATGGGTGATGGAGCGCATCCTCGGAAAGACGCCCACTCCGCCACCACCCAACATACCTGGGGTGGAGCCCGACGTTCGCGGAGCCGAGTCCCTGCGCGACCTCTTGGCCAAGCATCGCTCCATGGAGAGCTGCCAAGGTTGCCATGCCAAGTTCGACCCCCTCGGGTTTGCCTTGGAATCCTTCAACCCCATCGGCGGATACCGCGAGCATTACCGCTCCCTCGGTAATAACGAACATCCGAAGGTCAATCGCCTCGTCAAGGGTCGAGGGGTACAGTATCGGCAAGGCCCGAAAGTGGATGCATCTGGAAATTTTGAGGATGGGGTAAAGTTCGCGGGATTCACCGAATTCCAAAGCCATTTGGCTCGCCAACCCGAGGACTTGACCCGGGCCCTTGCCAAAAAACTGCTTACATTCGCCACTGGTCGCGAACTGGGTTTTTCCGACCGGGCGGAGGTGGAGCGCATCGTCAAGGAATCCGCCCGCAATGGTTATCGAGTAAGAGACTTGATCCATCTCGTGGTCGCCTCTAGAATCTTTCAAAGCAAATAAGCAAACCCATCGAAGCATGACTTACCTAGCCACAAAGACCGCCTTGAACAGACGCAGCTTCCTCAAAGGAAGCGGGGTCGCAGTTGCGCTCCCCCTGCTTCATGCCATGACGCCCGCCTTCACCAGGGCCGCAACGGCCTCGTTCTCCCCCAAGCGCTTCGTTGCCATGAATGCCAGCTTAGGTTTCCACGCCCCCTACCTCTTCCCCGAGAAGGCCGGCCCAATCGAAGCCACGACACCCTACCTGAAGGAGCTCAAGGAACATTTGAAGGACCTTACCCTCTTCTCCGGCCTCTCCCATCCCAGTCAAAACGGAAACAACGGGCATGCCTCCGAGATGACTTGGCTCACTTCCGCCCAGCGACCGGGTCTGGCCGGGTTCAAGAACACCCTTTCCCTCGATCAATTGATGGCCAGGCAAATCGGGGCCGCCACCCGCTTCCCCTCCCTGACCCTCGGCACCAGAAGCCAGTCGCTCTCCTGGACGGCCAACGGGGTGTCTCTGCCCGCCACGTCCTCGCCATCCAAGCTCTACCAACAATTGTTCGTCCAAGGCACCGAGCAGGAAATCAAGGAACAGGTCAAGCAACTGGACAAGGGGAAGAGCGTGCTGGACGTGGTTCTGGGCGACGCCAAGGCCCTCGAAAGAAGCCTCGGTCATCGCGACCGTGAGAAACTCGATGAATACCTGGTCTCCGTCCGAGACCTTGAGGTCCGGCTTAAGCAAAACAAGCAATGGGCCCGCAAACCCAAGCCCAAGGTGGATTACCCCGCCCCCAAAGACGTAACGGACAAGGTCGATATCCTGGCCAAGCAACGTCTCATGTACGACATGATCGCCCTCGCCCTGCAGACCGACTCCACCCGGGCCATCACCTTTTCACTCGGTGCCATGAATGCGGTGCCAAGCAACATTCCGGGTGTGAAGACGGATTGGCACAACCTCTCCCACCACGGGAAGGACGAGGAAAAGATCGGCGAACTCGAGATCATCGAGAAAGCCGAGTTCAAGCTATTCGGCGAATTCATCACCAAACTCAAGGGGACGAAGGAAAACGGAAAGCACCTGCTTGACCACACCGCCATCCTCTTCGGCTCGAACTTGGGCAACGCCTCCTCCCACAACACCAAGAACCTGCCCGTCATAGTGGCCGGCGGCGGCTACAAACACGGCTCCTACGTCGCCCATGACGCGACGGACAATACCCCCTTCTGCAACCTCTTCGTCCCTCTCGCCCAGCGCATGGGCGTGGAAACCGAAAAATTCGGCAGTAGCACCAAGTCCACCATCCGCGGACTGGAAAGCTAGTTTCCGCATGAGTCGAAGATCAGTTTTGCTCCGCCTCAAAGACAAGTTCTTTTTCTTCGGATGCATTCCGTAAGCGGCAATCGAATCGGATTCCTCGGTCTGGGGAACATGGGCAAACCCATGGCTCGACACCTGATGAGCGCAGGCGCCCGAATCACGCTTTTCAACCGGAGCAAGCAAGTTCTTGAGGAACTGGAGGCCGAAGGGGCGGAGATTGCCTCCAGTCCGCTCGAAGTGGCACAACGGACAGGAGACGGACTTATCTTCCTGAGCCTGCCCAATGCCAACTCGGTTGGTGAGGTGGTGGAAGAAGAGGACGGTCTTTTCAATGGACTCGCTCCCGGCTCCAAGGTCATCGACGTAGGGAGCACGGCGGTCGAAGCCACAAGAGGTTGGCAAGAGAAAGCTCTAGGCATTGAATCCGACTGGATAGACGCTCCCGTTTCCGGGGGGCAAAAGGGAGCTTGCGAGGCAAACCTGACAATCATGGCGGGAGGTCTGGAAGAAAGCGTGGATGCAATACGTCCCGTGCTTGGTTTGTTGGGTACCACCATCACCTACATGGGACCGAGCGGAGCCGGGCAATGCGCCAAGTTGGCCA
>CAWVZQ010000140.1:0-7080 GCA_963934405.1 uncultured Opitutales bacterium
GCAAGGCGCTCACCCTGGCGATCAAGGGAAAGAACGAACTGAAATACGAAAACGTTCTGGTCGGTGAAGTGTGGGTCTGCTCCGGGCAGTCCAACATGGGTTGGTCCGTCAATAGTTCGGACGATTCCGACTTGGAGCTCATGACCGCTGATTTCCCCAACCTGCGATTGATCAGTGTTCCACAAGTCGGAACCCAGGAACCCCAAAACGATTTCAAAGGACAATGGGAAGCCTCCACGCCCGACAGCGCTAAGAACTTCTCCGCAGTCGGCTACCTCTTCGGCCGCCGGCTTCACCAAGCGCTTAAGGTTCCCGTAGGTCTGATCGACAATGCATGGGGCGGATCCGCTTGCGAGGCATGGATTCCAAGAGACCGTTTGAATGCAACGCCCGTCGCCAAGCCCTACATGGAACTTTGGAAACAGACCGAGGGGAACTATGATGCCAAGGCGGCCCAGGAAAAACATGAAGCGCAAAAAGCCAAGTGGACCGAACAAGTCAAGAAAGCCAAGGCGGCCGGCAAACCGAGGCCTCGAGCTCCCAGAGCGCCTCGCAACCCCTTGACTGGCCAACACCGCCCGGCCAATCTTTACAACGGCGTGCTCAACCCGATCATCGGGTACGGAATAAAGGGCGCCATCTGGTATCAGGGAGAGAGCAACTCGGGTCGCGGACATGCCTACCGTGAAGTCTTTCCGCTCATGATCGAGACATGGAGAAGGGATTGGAAACAGGGAGATTTCTCTTTTTACTGGGTACAGTTGGCCGATTTCATGGGAGAAGACGAGGAACCGGTGGACAACAATTGGCCCGAACTGCGGGAGGCCCAGACCCTAACACTCGACAAGCTCGACAATGTGGGCGAAGCGGTCGTCATTGACGTAGGAGAAGGTAGGGACATTCATCCCCGCAACAAGCAGATCGTGGCCAACCGACTGGTCCGTAACGCGCTGGCCAAGGATTACGGGATCAAAATCCCTTACCAGAGCCCCCGTTACAAGTCGATGGAAACCAAAGTTGGCAAGGCTATCCTCACCTTCGATCACGTCGGAACCGGCCTCTACACCTTCGACGTGCGCGAGCCCCTCGGATTCGCAATCTGTGGGAAAGACAAGAAATTCGTCTGGGCCAAGGCAAAGCTCTTGGGCAAGGACAAGGTCGAGGTCTTGGCAGAAGGAATCGATCAACCGGTAGCCGTCCGCTATGCTTGGTCCAACAACCCCGTTTGCAACCTTTACAGCAAGACCGGATCCGTTACCTTACCCGCAACCCCCTTTCGCACCGACGATTTCCCCATGGTGACCGAGGGAAAATAATACTCATCTAATCCACATCCCATGAAAACTTCACTCACAATCGCCATCTTGGCCTGTATCCCCATCCTGCTCCAAGCAAAACCCACCTTGGAGGTCGTACTGGATGCCTCCCAGGTGAAGAACCCCTTTGGTGTAGCCTTCGATGAAGATGGCAACGCCTACGTCGCCGAGTTCATGGGAGGGCATGTTCACAAACTAACGGCGGAAGGAAAGCTCACTACGATTTCAGGCAATGGAGAGAAGGGGTTCGCCGGAGATGGCGCAGATGCCAAGAAAGCGGTTTACCATGGGATGCACAACATTGTGAGAACTACCAATGGAGACCTCTATATTTCAGATTCATTCAACAACTTGATCCGCAAGATAGACGGCAAGACGAACCTTGTCTCCACCATCGCCGGCGTCCCCGGCAAGAAGGGGTTTTCCGGGGACGGAGGCCCCGCCACCAAAGCCCTGCTCTCCAATCCAATATCCATCAGCCTCACTTCCGACGAAAGTACTTTGCTCATCGCCGACATTCGCAACAGGCGCATTCGCGGCATCGACCTGAAGACCGGCGCGATAAAGACCCTCGCCGGCAACGGGGAGAAGGGCAAACCCAAGGCAGGCGAGAAAGCCACTAAACAACCGCTGCTCGATCCGCGAGCCTCCGTGATGGACGCCAAGGGCAACCTCTACGTTCTCGAGCGCAATGGCAACGCCCTACGGATTGTGCGTCCCGACGGACGCATTTTCACCGTAGCCGGCACAGGAAAGAAGGGCACCCAAGATGGCCCCGCCAAGCAAGCGACTTTCTCGGGGCCCAAGCACCTTTGCATCGATCTCCAAGGCAAGGTCGTCATCGCGGACGACAACAACCACCTCATCCGCCTCTACGACCCGAAGACCAAGACGGTGTCTACCATCCTCGGGGGAGACGCCGAACCGAATACCAAGTTGAACCGGCCACACGGCGTGACCATCGCTCCCGACGGCAGCCTCTGGGTAAGCGACAGCTGGAACAACCGCGTCGTGATTTTAAGGAACTATTAACAATGAAGAACGTCATCCGATTTCTCGCCATCTTGCTCACCTCGGTCACGGCCACTCAAGCCGCCGACCTCCCCAACGTCCTCTGGCTGACCAGCGAGGACAATGGCCCCCACTTGGGATGCTACGGCGACGAGTATGCCACCACACCCAACCTGGACGCCCTTGCGGCGAAGGGCATGATCTACACCCGAGCAATATCCAACGCCCCCGTATGCGCCCCCGCCCGCACCACTATCATATCAGGCATGTATCCGCCGTCCATCGGCGCCGAGCACATGCGCAGCATGACCAGCCTGCCCAAAGGCTACAAAATGTATCCTGCCTACCTGAGAGAGCTTGGCTACTACTGCACAAACAAGTCCAAGGAAGACTACAACCTGCGCAAGGAAGGTGAGGTGTGGAATGAAAGTGGCGGGAAAGGACATTGGAAAAACCGCCCCGACAAGAAGCAACCTTTCTTCGCCATATTCAACTACACCGTGTGCCACGAAAGCCAAATCCGCAGGCGCCCCCACGTCCAAGTTCATGATCCGGCCAAGGTGCGCGTGCCCGCCTACCACCCTGACCACCCCGAAGTGCGCAAAGACTGGGCCCAGTACCATGACAAGTTGACCGAGATGGATCGACAGGTCGGGGCTCAGCTCAAGGAACTGGAAGATGCCGGACTCGCCGACGACACCATCATTTTCTACTACGGCGATCACGGTTCGGGGATGCCCCGCAGCAAGCGCTGGCCGTTCTTCTCCGGCCTCAACGTGCCGCTTGTCGTGCACGTTCCCGAAAAGTGGAAGCATCTCGCCGCCTCCGACTACAAGGTGGGGGGCAGCAGCGACCGCCGCGTAGGATTCGTAGACCTCGCCCCCACCCTGCTCAGCATAGCGGGCAAGAAACCGCCCACCCACATGCAGGGACATGCCTTCATGGGTAAGCACGAGGCTCCCGTTCAAGAGTACGGGTACGGTTTCCGCGGTCGCATGGACGAGCGCTACGACATGGTGCGCAGCGTGGTCGGCAAGCGCTACATGTACATTCGGAACTACATGCCACACAAACTATACGGCCAGCATGTGGGCTATATGTTCGTCACCACCACGACTCAAGTATGGAAACGTCTCTACGACGAAGGCAAATTGAACGAGGCACAGAGTCACTTCTGGAAAACCAAACCGGCCGAGGAATTGTACGATCTCGAAAAAGACCCGGACGAGGTGAACAACTTAGCCGGCTCCAAGAAGCACCAGAAGATGCTGGAACAAATGCGCAAGGCTCACCAAGAGCACGTGACCAAAATACGCGACGTCGGATTTCTGCCCGAGGGCGAGATACATTCGCGCTCCGAAGGCACGACCCCCTACGAGATGGGACACGACGACAAGAAGTACCCCTTCGAAAAGATTTACACAGCCGCCGACATTGCCTCCTCCATGCGGAAAGCCGATCTTCCCAAGATCACGGAACTGCTAGAGGATCCTGATTCAGCAGTCCGCTATTGGGGGGCATTGGGTCTCCTCATGCAGGAAAAGGCGGGAGTGAAAAAAGGACATGACAAACTACTGGTAGCCCTATCCGACAAATCGCCTTACGTGCGGGTAATAGCCGCTGAAGCCCTCGGTAAATACGGCTCCAAGGAAGATATTGCCAAAGCCGTCGACACCCTGGGCAAGGTAGTCGACCCAATCAAGAACGGCTGCTTCCCCTCGATGCTCGCCATGAACGCCATCGATCATCTGGACGACAAATCAAAGTCGCTCATCCCATTGATTCAGTCCATGCCCCGAACGCCAACCGAGGTGGACAAACGCTTTCAAGGTTACGTCGGACGCCTCGTGGAGACCACCCTCAAGGAACTCGGCGCCCCATCCAAAGACCAACCTAAGTCCAAGAAGAAAAAGGACCGAAAGGAGAAGTAGCTACTTCTAGATCACACAGGGCAGAAGGACACCATCCTTCATGCCGTGGATAATTTTCTTGTCGGCGGGGCAAAAGGTCGCGAGGGCGCCGGATAACTGCACCTGCCCTTCCTTCACAAAATAGTACGGGCTGAGTCGTAGTCGACCTTCCATGGGCAGTATTTCGCCTGACTCCTCGTAGACGTCGTGACGAAGGCGAGCAGGCTTTCTGAATTCCTGAAGCACTTGCACGGGTTCGGGAAACGTATCTAGCGCATGATCGATTGCATTTCCCCACTCTTCGCCCGAGGCATCACTCCCTACCACCACGCTACGAGAGCCCCAAGCCGTCTCGTGGAAACCGCTAGCCTTGACGACGAGTTCGCGTTCCTTTTGGGATGCCTTTGCCAAGTCGCCCCAAGAACTCATTGCGGAACCTCCGATCTTTGGACCAGCCAGCACGGCGCTCGGAGGTAGGTCCGCGGGATCCAGAATCCAGGTCGGGGGTATGATTTTACGGAGAAGTTTAAAATCGGGCTTGGACAGATTTTCCCGCCAAAAACTCTCCAGTCTTTGATGCCAAAAGAGGCCAAGCGAAGATTTTTCTTCCTGAAAGGTTCTCATGGGGGAACTGACAACAACCACTCCCCGTTCAACCGCTTGGCAGATTTCACGCATGACGGGAATTTCGGCATGATCGAACAATTCCCAGAATCGATATATGACGTCTTGCTTCTCGCCATCGAAAAACACCCCTTCGGGTCGGGGTTTCAGTTGATCCGGTCGGGCAACTTTCACCTTGTGTCCGCGTTCGCTCAGGACTTCGGCCAACCACTCCATTTCAGGGCGATAATCGGCGGATTCCTCGCTAACCACCAACAGGACCGAGGGATTGTCCGTATCGGGACACAGCGAAGCGAGGCTTTCCATAAAAGATTCCGGTATGTCGTGAGAATCTTCACCAAGGTAAAGCTTTTCCAAAAAGGCAGTAAGCCCAATGCCTCCGGGAACAGAGTCCAGTTCAGTGAGGGCGAAACCATTGGCAGTGACAATCAGGTCCGGACGCAGAACAACAGGGGAAGCCCCCTTCACGGCTTTGACGGCGCCATGCTCGATAAGCCATTCGGGTTTTCCTGCATCCAGGTATTCCGCTACCCATGGCGCCGTGAGGTCGCCATTACGCAAGATTCGCGAACCGGATCGAGATTTCAGGTAAAGACGTTCGAGTGCTTGGTGAAAAGCCAGGCAGGCTTGACCGATCGAATGCAGTTCCTCCACCGAATCATCGGGCAAGGACCAAGGTTTCGGGGAAAGCCTCCAACTCTTCTCGGCAAAGAGAGGTCTTTCCAATGCCGATCTAAGAACGGGCAGGCTGAGAGGTAATGCGGACAATGTCGAAAGTCTCGTTAATTCGAAATCGAGATCGAAAGGTTCAGTCGTCGATTTGAATCTCCTTGTTTCTTTGGCGAGGGCAACCTGCTCGAAGCCATCCGTTCACAAAATTGTCGAGGTCACCGTCCATTACGGCTTGAACGCCTGAGGTTTCCACGCCGGTTCTCAAATCCTTGACCATTTGGTAGGGCTGAAAGACGTAACTGCGGATTTGGTTCCCCCATCCCATTTCACCTTTCGCCCCATAAAACTTTTCCATTTCCACTCGCTTCTCGTCTTGTTGTTTTTCGTAAAGACGGGACTTGAGGACACGCATCGCCGTTTGTCTGTTCTTCAGTTGCGAGCGCTCGTTTTGGCACTGAACAGCGATATTGGTGGGTAGATGAGTGAGACGGACCGCCGAGTCCGTCTTGTTTACGTGCTGGCCGCCCTTTCCGCTAGAACGATAGGTGTCGACGCGCAGATCGTCATCCGGAATTTCCATCTCCACGTCGTCGTCCTCGACCTCGGCGATCACATCGACTGAACAGAAGGAAGTATGCCTGCGTTTATTCGAGTCGAAGGGACTGATACGAACCAATCGATGCACCCCTCGCTCCGCCTTGGCATACCCGTAGGCGTTCAATCCCTCTATCCGAATTGAGCATCGGCTAATTCCCGCCTCTTCCCCGGGTTGAAGATCCTGCAACTCAACGCTGAACCCTCTTCGCTCGGCCCAGCGGACGTACATCCTCATCAACATATCGGCCCAGTCGCAGGACTCCGTGCCACCGGCCCCTGCATGAATACTCAGCAAGGCGGGACGAGCATCGAATGGTTCGTTCAAAAAACTGGCGACTTCCAAATCCTCGACTTGAGACAAGGCGGATTCAAGAGTATCGACGAACTCTTTGCTCATCTCCTCGTCGTCTTCATCTTCCTCGCACAATTCGCACAAGGCTTCAACGTCTTCGACTTGCGCTCGAAATTCTTCCACCTTGGAAACAGTCTGCTTCAGGCGATTGTTTTCGGATCCGATCTTTCTCGCGGTGTCCTGATCATCCCAGAAAGATGGCGCTGACATAGCTTCCTCGAGCTCGGCAATCTTCTTTTTCTTTTCGTCGCACTCCAAGAACTTCCACAAGTGATTCGTTCTTTTGATCAATCCCTGCAACCTCGTCTTGTCTTCCGGTAAAATCATTCAATTCCCAATGTTAAATTTCAAAAGCGTAGCCCTCCGGCAATTCTTCGTGTAGACCGCACTCGCGTTTATGCCCGGCATTACGAGCATCTTCTCTTGAGGAAGCCTCGGACAATTTCTTTGTGCTGTGCCAGTCGCCCAAGGAATCGTACCCTTGGCCTTCCAGCGGATGATAGGGTAGATTGTTGGCGGGCAGATATTCATATGTGGTTCGGTCGTCCCAATCAAGAATCGGGTAGATCTTGACTGTCCCGTTCTGAGCCTCGACGTA
>CAWVZQ010000141.1:0-7063 GCA_963934405.1 uncultured Opitutales bacterium
GGTTTGCAACGCCACCACGAGCCTCAATACCAAGAAACCATCAAGCGCCTGCAGGACGGGGCCATTGGAGATATTAACTACATGCGGGCATTCTGGAATGGTGGAGGAGTATGGACGCGCGGTCGCCAAGCAGACCAGACCGAGCTCCAGTACCAAATGCGTAACTGGTACTACTTCAATTGGCTCTGCGGCGATCACATCACCGAGCAGCATATTCACAATCTAGACGTCATCAACTGGCTCAAGGACGGTTTCCCCGTGGAAGCCAATGGGCAGGGCGGCCGTGAGGTTCGTGGGAATTCAGCCAATGACGGCGATGCCAAGAATCACGGCGAGATCTTCGACCATCACTTCGTCGAGTACAAGTATGCCGACGGATCCCGTCTGTATAGCCAGTGCCGACACATCAAAGGGTGCTTCAACAGCGTATCCGAACATGCCTACGGCTCCAAGGGCGAGTCGGATATTGGCCGCTCAACAATCTTCGGCAAGGACGACAGCGCTTGGCGTTTCTCGGGCAAGCGTCTTGGAGGCCACCAGCAAGAGCAACTCGATCTTATCGACTCTCTCGTAAAGAATGAAATATACAACGAGGGGGACTATGGAGCCAAGAGTACGCTCACCTCGATTCTTGGTCGTTACGCGACTTATTCTGGGAAGACCGTTACTTGGGATCAGGCGATGAATAACAAAATTCAACTTTGCCCGGATCTCGATAACTTGACTTGGGATAGCGATGCTCCTATTCAGCCCAATCAGGATGGTCACTACTCTGCGGCTGTTCCGGGCAAGTCCAGAGTCGTCTAACGATTATTGGAATTTCCTACAGTTTACTTTTGAAGAAGCCTCGGCGAAGATTCGCCGAGGCTTCTTCTTTTTGACCAACTCCAATTTTTCCTCTAAAGGTTCGCAATTATGATTCTTTCCGACACCGCTATTCTTGCTGCCATTGATTGCGGCGACATCGTGGTCGAGCCTTTCGATCGTGATCGTCTCGGCACCAATAGTTACGACGTTGGCCTAGGCAAAAATCTTGCCTGCTACGTCGATGAAGTGCTGGACGCGAGAGTTCATAATCACGTCGAGCGTTTCGAGATTGCTCCGGAGGGCATAGTTCTCGAGCCGGGAAAAACCTATCTTGGCGTTACCGAAGAATATACCGAGACTCGTCGCTACGTTCCTTTTTTAGAAGGGAAGTCCAGCGTGGGTCGTCTGGGGATCGATATTCACGCGACGGCGGGTAAGGGCGACGTTGGGTTTTGCAACCATTGGACACTCGAAATTTCGGTGGCTCAATCCGTACGCGTTTATGCGGGCATGCCCATCGGGCAGCTCATCTACTTCCACGTCGATGGCGAAGTGGCGGTTGATTATTCCTCCAAATCTTCGGCCAAGTACAATGAGCGTACCCCTTATCCGGTTGAATCGATGATGTGGAAGAACAATTTCTAGATGCGCCGTGGACGAAGACTTGCATCGCGAGATTTTGGAGGAACACGGTCGTCGTTCACGTCATAAATACGAGCTTACCGAGGCAGAACTCATCGGTGAATATCGAAGCGAGTTGACGGGCAATGAATCAAAGTTGTTTCTCAAGCTATCCACTGACGGAACTGTTTCCGAGGCAAGTTTTATGGGTCAGGGGTCTGCCCTGTCGTTGGCTTCCGGCTCTTTGATTGCTAGCTATGCCCCGGGCAAAACTACGAAAGAGTTGTTGAAGCTTTGCCGTACAGTTAGTCGCGTAATTCTAGAGGGAGTGGATGAGGCTCTTCCGGGTGAGATGGTTGTCTATTATACGATTCGTCGGTTTCCCGAGCGTCACGATTGCGCCCTCCTTGCTTGGCGAGCCTTGGAGGATGCCTTGGGAGAAGCCTAGCTTCGGCGACGAGCCCAACCGCCTCCGTATTTTGGTTTGCCGCCATAGCCCTGATTCCCTCTTCCGTAATTCCCCTGAGAGCGGTGGGAGGGGGCAGGCTTTTCAACCTCGTAATGGGTGTCGGGCAATTCCCGAATAAAGCGGCTCAACTGCATCCTGACCGGTGTTCCCTTTTGATGCGATAGCATTGGGAAGATCATGAACAACTCTTTTTCGGCTCTAGTTGCCGCGACGTAGAATAGGCGCCGTTCCTCCTCGAGGTCGCCTTCCCCGTCGATGGCTCTTTTGATGGGAAACAGTCCGTCGGCCAAGCCTATGATAAAGACATAAGGAAATTCCAAGCCTTTCGCCTGATGAATCGTCGATAGACGCAGGCAACTCTCTTCGGATCGCGTAACTCGATTCCCGGATTCGGAACTGAGCAAAATGAGTTCGGCAAGCATCTCTGATAGGTTGTCGTATCGGGATGCAAATTCTATTAGGCTTTCGAGATCCTCCTCGCGGTGAGCCCAGTTGTCGTAGGTATAGCGAATGAAGTCGGCATACCATCCGTTGACCGCTAGATCGACAACCTTGACCGGCGGGGAGGTGCGAGCTGCTTCATCGACTGCCTGGAGCGTTTCCACGAGGGCGTCCCAGTCTTCTTCGGCATCCGCAGGTATCTTTTGGGAGACTGCTTCCGTTGCGAGAGCTTCAACCATGGTGATATTGTTCTTCGATGAGACAGTTTCGGCCAAATGCAGGATTTTCGAAGCTGTCTTTTCACCTATTTTCGGTAACAGGCATGCAAACCGATGGAAGGCCGGGAGGTCTTTCGGGTTCACGATGAAGCGTAATTGGGAAACCAAGTCCTTTACGTGCGCTTGCTCAAAGAAGCGAATGCCGCTGGTGATTACGAATGGAGTGCCTCTTCTCGAGAGCTCCATCTGAATGTCCATCGCGTGGAAGTGGGCGCGATAAAGGATGGCGATATCGGAGTAGCGAGCTCCACGGTCAATCAATCTGTCGATGCGATTCAGGACATAATCCGCTTGCTGGTAAGCATCTATCGCAGGGACGAAAACGGGGAGATTTTCGTTTGGGCGAGATGGTTTGAGGATTTTAGTGTAGCTACGGTCAATGGATCTGGATTCAAGAATGTCGTTGGCCAGTTCGAGAATCTGGGGCGAGCTTCTATAGTTCGTCTCAATCTTGTAAATGGTGGTGTTTGGGTGCCGCTTAGGGAAGTCGAGAATTTGATCAAGGTCCGCTCCTCGCCAGGTGTAAATGCACTGAGCGTCATCACCGACTGCCATGATCTGGTGATTGGCGGCTATCTTGTCGACTATGCTGGCTTGGAGGACGTTAACGTCTTGGTATTCATCCACCAGAATGTGGCGGAAGCGATTTTGGTAGTAAGTCGCAGCTTCATCGTTGCTTTCGAGAACCTTTAGCCAGAGCTCCAGAAGATCATCATAGTCTGTAAGCCCACGTCGGAGCTTGGTTTCACGATATTCCTCGGCGAAGAACGCGATTTGCTCAACTACTTCCCTGTTTGAAGGATAACGAGCTCTTGCCGCCTCCTCTACGGGTCGCATGACGTTTCTTGCGAAACTTATAAGATTCTTGAGCGGTTTCGGTTTTGGGTTGTCTTTTTTCTTAAGAAAGTCCGGATCGGACTCCCGAATGATTTCGCTTAGGAGGGCATCGGAATCGGAGTCGTCGAGAATGGTGTAATTACGGGGAAGGCCAACCACGTCTCCGAAACTTCTCAAGACTTGTCCGCCGACATGATGGAAGGTTCCACCCAAAAATTGATGGGAGGCCACTCCTGTAAGATGTTCGACGCGGTCTAGCATCTCTCTTGAGGCCTTGTTCGTAAAGGTCAGGAGCAGGATTTCTTCCGGAAGAGCTCCTTGCGTAAGTAGGTAAGCCACTCGATAGGTAAGCGTACGAGTTTTTCCAGATCCTGCCCCGGCTAGGACAATGGCAGGCCCGTCGGGAGCGGTTACTGCTGCATACTGGTCGTCGTTCAACTCGGCCCGAAAGTCGATTTGGGCTTTGGCAGGCGCGGTGGGCGCATCACCGAACAGGTCTTCATTATCATCCTCGTAGTCGTACACGGGAGGATACCAATCGATAAAAGAGGGCTTCCTGCAAGCGTATTTAGAAAAGTCCTTATCGCAAAGGGGCCAAATGATCCCTGTGAATGACCTCGGCTCGGTTTCTTTCCGGGAAAATAAGGTGAATCTCGTCGTTGCTTTTGCCTTTGACTTTAGAGAGTTCGTCGGAGCTAAACCGGCAAATCCCTCGTGCGATTATTTCACCGTCAGGATTTTCAAGGGTGACGACGTCGGACTGGGAAATTTTTCCCCGAAAGGCGACCAAGCCTTTGGCTAGGAGGCTCTTTCCTTCTTGGAGAATCGCGTGGCATGCACCTTCGTCGAGGACGAGGGCACCCGTTGGTTCAGGGAAAAAAGCCAGCCACTTCTTGCGTTCATTGAGCCCCAAGCCGGCAGGAGCGAAAAAGGTGCCGGTGGCCTCGCCTTTCAGAATAAAGGGCAAACGGTCCGGTTTCGTCCCGCTTCCTACAAAAACTGCGCACCCTGACATCGTGGCTATCTTAGCGGCTTCGATTTTGGTAACCATGCCCCCCACTGCGGTCGAGCTTTTCGTGCCTTCCGCCATGGCTTCGATGCCGGGGGTGATTTCAGAGACGAATGGTATGATGTCTCCATCTTCCGGAGAAGTCATGAGTCCCGGGGCGGTTGACAAGATCGCCAGCATTTCAGCTTTGCAGAGAGACGCGAGCAGCGCGGATAGAACATCGTTGTCGCCGAAGCGAATTTCCTCATCACTTACGGAGTCGTTCTCATTAATGATGGGAACGGCGCCATGTTCGAGAAGTCGTTGCAAGGTGAGCTCGACGTTTTGAGAACTTTTTCGACTACGGAAGTCTTCGCGAGTGAGGAGCATTTGGGCGATTATCAAACCCAGTGGTTCGAAGGCTTCGCTCCATATGTCCATGAGCAGGCTTTGTCCTATGGAGGCGCAGGCTCGAAGTGTGGAAAGATCCGAGGGGCGTGCGGAAAGACCAAGCTTTGCCATGCCCAGACCGACTGCGCCCGAACTGACGATGATGACCTCGACCCCTTCTTTGCGCAGGTTGCGTACGGATTCTCCAAGAATCCTAAGTCTATCAGCTTCTATTGTCCCGGGAGTAGGGGACAAAACACCAGTCCCCAGTTTTACGACAAGACGGGAAACTTTTCCTATGGATGGTTTTTGCGAGTCGGCCTTCATTTGACATTGTTGGCGGTTTTCCGCTTAAGGACCTCGCTCGGTTCTAGTCTTCGCTACTGTGTTCTGGTAAATGCCCTAAGCGAAATTTTTTCCGGCAGGAGGTTGTTTTATCAGAAAAGTCACTCCTGGATTCAGGGTTGCCTGAGCTCGGCTTCTTTTGCGGAGAGGGAGTCGTTGATGCGTGAAATGGCGTTGTCGACTTCCTTTTGGACCTCTTTTTCCAGTCGTTTGACATCATCTTCCGAGAGCCCCTCCTTTTGAGCCGCCTTGAGTGTATCTAGTGCTTCCCTTCGTGCCGCTCTGGTACCTATCCGTCCTTGTTCAGCCATGCCTTGGGCCATTTTACAAAGTTCTTCCCGGCGCTCTCCGCTTAGCTCCGGTATCGGTAGGCGAATAAGTTCGCCCGTGACAACGGGAGAAATTCCAAGATTGGCCTCGATAAGGGCTTTTTCTATTGGGGCAACATTTGATTTGTCCCATGGCTGTATCTGGATTGTTCGCGCATCCGGAGTGGTGATCGCGGCAATGTCCCGAAGTTTCATTGAGCTGCCGTAAACGTCGACCGTAACGTTTTCCGCCATGGATGTGTTCGCCTTACCCGTGTGAAGGGTGGTAAATTCGTGTAGGGTGTGCTCGCCGGATCTGTTCAAGTCTTCTTGCAACTTGGCTATTGTGGAGTCGGTACTCATGGCGTTTTTGGGTTTAAACTTTTAGATTCGTATTTATGGGGATTAGGTTGACTGTCGCTTGCGGGGGCAACCGTTAAAGGAAGGGTCAGCTTACGAGGGTGCCTATCTTTTCACCCGTAACGGCTTGTTGGATAGAGTTTTCTTGTTGTAGGTCGAAGACAAGGATAGGCATTTGATTGTCCATACAAAGTGAGAATGCTGTAGAGTCCATGACCGAGAGCCTTTTTTCAATGCATTCCATATAGCTTAAATGCTCAAATTTCACGGCGTCGTCATGTTCGTGGGGATCCTTGTCGTAAATGCCGTCCACCTTGGTTGCCTTGAGGATGATTTCGGCGCCGATCTCACTGGCTCTGAGAGCCGCGGTGGTATCGGTGGAAAAGTATGGGTTGCCCGTGCCCGCCACAAAAATCACGATGCGCCCGCGTTCCAAATGACGCACGGCTCGTCTTTTGATAAACGGCTCGGCCAGCTTTTCCATCGGTATTGCAGTCTGTACCCGCACGACGGCCCCCATTTTCTCAAGACAGTCCATCAACGCGAGACCATTGATTACGGTTGCCAGCATCCCCATGGAATCGCCCGTTGTGCGGTCTATTCCTTTTTTGGCTCCTCTTAGTCCGCGAAATATGTTGCCGCCGCCGACGACTAAGCCTACTTCGGCACCCAAGTCGGCCACGGCCTTGATTTCGGAGCAAACCCTTTCCAGTGATTCCGCGAAAATAGGTTCGCCCTCTTCTCGACTACCGAGAATTTCTCCGCTGATTTTGAGTATTACCCTTTTAAATTTTGTTTGGCTGTTCTCGCTCATATTTGACTGTGCTCGTAAGGTCTCCTCTCTTGACTTCGAGGAATCGTTTCGGCAACATTAAAGGGTAAGTTAAGCCTGGTGGTGTAATGGTAGCACAGATGTTTTTGGTACATCTAGTCGGGGTTCGAATCCCTGCCGGGCTGCCATTCTCTTATTGGCCAAGACCACATTCGACATGGGCGGTGAGGATGAATTGGGATCGAAGCCGTGTCTCGCCGTGACGTTCAAATTCAGGAAACAACACCGAACAGTAGATTGTTTCTTCGATAGAGCTAGAATTCGTTTTTCCCGGACACCCAATTTTTCAAGTCGTTGATCCATCAAGGCGAACTTGGTCTAATTGTTCAGCGGAGGTGGAGGTAGAGGAACCGAAAACGGATCGAAATCAGCGGGTGGCGGTGGTGG